>NZ_JBWKXQ010000025.1:0-82361 GCF_059423125.1 Variovorax sp. GW531-E2
CCCGCCGCCAAGTCGACGGGCAAGAAGCCCGCAGCCCCCGCCGAAGAAAAGCCGGTCGCCGAAGCCATCGCCCGCTACCTGAGCGTGATCCACGACTTCAACCCCAAGGGCGGCGCGCGCGTCTACCCCGGCTCGCCGTTCATCGTGCAGCACCTGCTGCGCGACCACGACAAGCTCAAACTGTTCGAGCTGCACCCGACCGACGCCCGCACGCTGGACGCCAACATCGCCCAGCTCGAGGCCGGCCGCCGCATCGCCGTGCTGCGCGACGACGGCTTCGGCAGCGCCACCAAGTTCCTGCCGCCGCCCTCGCGCCGCGCGCTGGTGCTGATGGACCCGAGCTACGAAATGAAGACCGACTACGGCCGCGTGCTCGACTTCGCGGCCGAGGCGCTCAAGCGCTTCGCCACCGGCACCTATGCCGTCTGGTACCCGATCATTCCGCGCCCCGAGGCGCACGACCTGCCGCGTCGCCTGAAGACGATGGCGACCAAGGCCGGCAAGCCGTGGCTGCACGCCACGCTGACGGTCAAGTCGAGCAAGATCACGAAGGACGCCGCCTCGGGCGAAACGCAGCGCCCGGGCCTGCCGGCCAGCGGGATGTTCCTGATCAACCCGCCCTACACGCTGAAGGCGCAACTGGCCGAGGCGCTGCCCCAGCTGGCCGAGCGCCTGGCCCAGGACCGCAACGCCGCCTACTCGCTCGAGAGCGGCGGCTGAGGCCGGCCGCTCAGCGGCGCTTGCGCGGCGGCACGATCACCCGCTTGCGCGCAGGTGCCGGCGCGCGAACGCGCGACGTCGGCGCCTCGGGCAACAGCGCGGGCTGCAGATCTTCCGCCGCCACGGCCTGGCCGCCGCAGCGCATGCCCTCGCGGTCGATGACCGACAGCGCCACCTGCTTGATGCCCATGCTCGTGAGACCGATGCGGTCGGCCGCGGCGCGGCTCAGGTCGATGATGCGGCCCGGCGTGAAGGGCCCGCGGTCGTTGACGCGCACCAGCACCTCGCTGCCGTTGACCAGGCTGCGCACGCACACGCGCGTGTTGAAGGGCAGCGTCTTGTGGGCCGCCGTCATGGCGCCCATGTCGAAACGCTCGCCGTTGGCGGTCTTGCGCTGATGGAACTGGATGCCGTACCACGACGCGCCACCACGCTCGAAGATCTCGCGCGGCTCATCGCCGGGTACGCCGTCGTCCAGCGATTCGCCGGTGCCCGACACCGCGAGGTCGTAGCGCACCGACGGCACGGCCGAGCGCGGGGCGGCGCCGGGCGGCACGGCCAGGCCGCGTCCCAGCGGCTGCAGCCGCTTGCCGGACGCCGCCGGCGCGGCGGCGGTGTCCGCGTCTTTCTCCTGCGTGGCAGGCGGCATGGTGCACCCTGCGAGCACGCAGGAGACCGCGACGGCGACCGCGCGCAGCCCTCTCAATCCAGGCGCTCCAGGATCGCCAGCGTGGCCGCCGACTGGTTCATCGTGTAGAAGTGGATCGCGGGTGCGCCGCCCGCTTGCAGGCGCGCGCACAGGTCGGTCACCACGTCCAGGCCGAAGGCCTTGATGGAAGCCGTGTCGTCGCCGAAGCCCTGCAGGCGCAGGCGGATCCAGCGCGGAATCTCGGCGCCGCAGGCGTCCGAGAAACGCATGAGCTGCGTCGAGCTCGTGATGGGCATGATGCCCGGCACGATCGGCGTGTCGAGCCCCAGCTTGCGCGCGTCGTCGACGAAGCGGAAGTAGGCCTCGGGGCTGAAGAAATACTGCGTGATGGCCGAGTCGGCGCCGGCCTTCATCTTGGTCGCGAAGGCCTGCAGGTCGGCTTCGGGCGAGCGCGCCTGCGGATGCACTTCGGGGTAGCAGGCCACCTCGATGTGGAAGTCGCGGCCGGTCTCCTCGCGGATGAAGGCGACGAGGTCGCTCGCGTACTGGAACTCGCCGCCGATGCCATAGCCGCTGGGCAGGTCGCCGCGCAGCGCGACGAGGCGCTTGACGCCCATGGCCTTCAGCTCGGCCAGCTGCTCGCGCACCGTGGCGCGCGTGGCGCCGATGCACGAGAAATGGCTGGCGGCGTCCACGCCCTCGGCCAGGATCTCCTGCACCGCACCGAAGGTGCCCTGGTGCGTGGAGCCGCCCGCGCCGTAAGTGACGGAGCAGAACTGCGGCTTGCGCGCATACAGCTGCTGGCGCACGGCGCGCAGCTTGACCGCGCCTTCGGGCGTCTTGGTCGGGAAGAATTCGAAACTCAGCGGAAGGCGCACCTGCGTCTCCTTAGGAACCGTCGCCGGCCTTGGCAGCACGAACGGCGTGAATGAAAAACTCGCGGTTGCCGTCGCCCCCGGCGATCGGGCTGTCGAACCAGCGCAGCACCTTCAGCTCGAGCGCCGCGCAGGCGTCGTGCAGGCGCTTCTCGACCACAGCGTACATCGCCTCGTCGCGCACGATGCCGCCCTTGCCGACCTGGCCGGGCTGCAGCTCGAACTGCGGCTTGACCAGCATCAGCAACTGGCCGTCGTCGGCCAGGAACTGCACCACGGCCGGCAGCACCAGCGTGAGCGAGATGAAGGACAGGTCGCCGACGATGAGGTCGAAGCGCGGTTCGGCCGGGGCTTCGACAACTTCGAGCGCCTCGCCAGCTTCTGCGCCTTCTTCATCGTCCACCTGCAGATCGGCCGGCGACAGCGCCCGCGCATTGACGCCTTCGATGGCGACCACACGTTCGTCCTCGCGCATGCGCGCATGCAGCTGCCCGTGGCCGACGTCGACGCCCACCACCTTGGCGGCGCCGTGCTGCAACAGGCAGTCGGTGAAGCCTCCGGTCGACTGGCCGACGTCCAGGCAGAGCTTGCCGGTCGGGTCCACGCCGCTGGTCTTCAGCGCGCCTTCGAGCTTGAGGCCGCCGCGCGACACGTAGCGCGCCTCGGCGGCGTCGGCGAGCTCGAGCTCGGCCGACTCGGGCACTTCGTCCTTGTTCTTGGCGACGTTGCGCCACGCGTCGCCCGTGCCCGCGTCACGCCAGCGCATGCCGCCGGCGATGAGCCGGACCGCTTGCGAACGCGACGCGGCCAGGCCGCGCTCCACCAACAGTTGATCGGCGCGCACGCGGATCAATAGCGGTAGGTGTCCGGCTTGTAAGGGCCGTTCTTGTCCACGCCGATGTAGGCGGCTTGCGAGTCGGTCAGCTCCGTGAGCATGGCGCCGACCTTCTTCAGGTGCAGGCGCGCGACCTTCTCGTCCAGGTGCTTGGGCAGCACGTAGACCTTGCCGGCCTGGTAGGCGTCGGGCTTGGTGAACAGTTCGATCTGGGCGATGGTCTGGTTGGCGAACGACGACGACATCACGAAGCTCGGGTGGCCCGTGCCGCAGCCCAGGTTCACGAGGCGGCCCTTGGCCAGCAGGATGATCTTCTTGCCGTCCGGGAAGGTGATGTGGTCGACCTGCGGCTTGATCTCTTCCCACTCGTACTTCTCGATCGACGCGACGTCGATCTCGTTGTCGAAGTGGCCGATGTTGCAGACGATGGCCTGGTCCTTCATCTTGACCATGGTGTCGTGCGTGATGACGTCCTTGTTGCCGGTGGTGGTCACGAAGATGTCGGCCTTGTCGGCGGCGTACTCCATGGTCACGACCTTGTAGCCCTCCATGGCGGCCTGCAGGGCGTTGATCGGGTCGATTTCGGTGACCCACACCTGCGCCGACAGCGCGCGCAGCGCCTGGGCCGAGCCCTTGCCCACGTCGCCGTAGCCGGCCACGCAGGCCACCTTGCCGGCGATCATCACGTCGGTCGCGCGCTTGATGCCGTCCACCAGCGATTCGCGGCAGCCGTACAGGTTGTCGAACTTGCTCTTGGTGACCGAGTCGTTCACGTTGATGGCGCGGAACAGCAGCGTGCCCTTGGCGCTCATCTCGTTCAGGCGGTGCACGCCGGTGGTGGTCTCTTCGGTCACGCCGATGATCTCGGCCGACTTGCGGGTGTACCAGGTGTCGTCCACGGCCAGCTTGGCCTTGATGGCGGCGTACAGAATGCGTTCTTCTTCGCTGGTCGGGTTGGCGAGCACGCCCAGGTCTTTTTCAGCGCGCTGGCCCAGGTGCATGAGCAGCGTGGCGTCGCCGCCGTCGTCCAGGATCATGTTCGGGCCTTCGCCCTTCGAGCCCTTGGGACCGAAGTCGAAGATGGCGTGGGTGTAGTCCCAGTAGTCCTTCAGCGACTCGCCCTTGATGGCGAACACCGGCGTGCCGGCGGCGGCGATGGCGGCGGCTGCGTGGTCCTGCGTCGAGAAGATGTTGCACGAGGCCCAGCGCACTTCGGCGCCCAGGGCTTGCAGCGTTTCGATCAGCACGGCCGTCTGGATGGTCATGTGCAGCGAGCCCGTGATGCGCGCGCCCTTCAGGGCCTGGCCCTTCGAGAACTCTTCACGGATGGCCATCAGGCCGGGCATCTCGGTTTCGGCGATCTTGATTTCCTTGCGGCCCCAGGCGGCAAGGGACAGGTCGGCAATCGCCTGGTCGGCGGTCGAGACGGGGGTGGGCTTGAGTACAGCGCTCATGTGAACTCCAAAACTGGTTTGAAAGATGCCACTGCGTACGGGGAAGAAAGACTCACCGCGAGAACAGCGGGTGAGCGTGGTTGCGATGTGGTCCGAGCCTCACGCCTGACGGCGCTGCAACGCTCCTCGGAGCGCCGGATTGTAGTCGCGGCCGCCCGGCCCGCCAATCGACCGGGGCATCCCACATCACGGAAAGCGCGGACGCCCGCGAGGCTGGGCCGGGCGGCGCGGGCCACCCCGGGAAACTCCGCAGGCAAATCCGCGCTTGGAGCGCCCTGAGCCGCGCCGGCCCGGCGTATCGTGGCGGCGGGCCCCGGCCGCCCGGCCGCTGCCTGCATCCACCCGTTCGATTGTTTTCATCACCCGACACAGGAGATTCCGCACCATGGCCACTGCCAAGAAAGCCGCCGCGAAAAAAACCACCGCCAGCAGCGCCGGCGCGAAGCAGGCGGCGCCGTCCGCCGCGGACATGCTCGATCCGATGAAGAACCTCAAGGGCATGGCCGAGCGCCTGCAGAACCTGAACCTGACCGGCGGCGCCGGCAAGCTGCTCGACAGCGGCCGCAAGGACCTGCAGGCGCTGATGCAGGCCAACGAGAAGTCCTACCAGGGCCTGCAGACCGTGGTGCAGCGACAGACCGAGATGATCAAGACGGCCATCGCCGAATGGCAGACCGCCGCCAAGGCGATGCCGGGCAAGGACCCGAAGGAAAACCTGGCCAAGCTCGACGAGCTGGGCCGCCAGTCGTTCCAGCGCGCCGTCGACGACATCAAGGAGCTGGCCACCCTGGCCGCCAAGTCGCAGGCCGACGCCTTCGACGTGGTGCGCCAGCGCATCCAGGCCAACGTGGACGAGGTCACGAAGCTGCTGCAGCGCAAGTAACAAGAAGCAAAGAAAGGCCCGCATGACCGCCGTCGCGCCCCGCACCGAACGGCGCACCCGCGCCAACGGCATCGAACTGGCCTGGGACAGCTTCGGCGACCCCGAGGCGCCGCCGCTGTTGCTGGTCATGGGCCTCGGCGCCCAGATGGTCGCGTGGGACGACGCGTTCTGCGCCGCCCTGGCGCAGGCCGGCGGCCACCACGTGATCCGCTTCGACAACCGCGACATCGGCCACTCCACCCACCTGCCGCACGCCGGCGTGCCCGACATCCAGGCGCTGATGCTGCAGGCCATGGCCGGGCGCCCGCTGCAGGTGCCCTACACGCTGCGCGACATGGCCGACGACTGCGCCGGCCTGCTCGACGCGCTGGGCATCGCGCGCGCCCACGTCGTAGGCGCGTCGATGGGCGGCGCCATCGGGCAGGAGATGGCCATCCATCACCCGGGGCGGATGCGTTCGCTCACCAGCATCATGTCGAGCACCGGCGACCCGGCCCTGCCGCCGCCCACGCCCGAGGCGCTGGCGGTGCTGTTCGCACCCGCGCCGACGAGCTTCGAGGCCTACCTGCCGCACCACGCCAAGCTGTGGCGCGTGCTGCGCGGCCCCGACGCCTTTCCGCTCGACGAGGCGCGCGACGCTGAACGCGCGCAACTGGCCTTCCTGCGCGGCCTCAACCCGGGCGGCGTGGCGCGGCAGTTGGCGGCCGTGTTCGCATCGGGCAACCGCAAGCCGGCGCTGCGCGCGGTGCAGGTGCCCACGCTGGTGATCCACGGCGACGTCGATCCGCTGGTGCCCGTGGCCTGCGGCATCGACGTGGCCGAGGCCATTGCCGGCGCGACGCTGCTGCGCATCCCGCGCATGGGCCATGCGCTGCCGATCGCGATGTGGCCGCAGATCATCGAGGCCATCGCCGCGCACACCGCACGGGCGGCGCGACGCGACGATCACTGAAGAAAAAAGAGACACGACAACGAACCCAGACGGAGGTGTTTTCATGAGCCAGTTTCCGTCCCTCGATCCCATGGCCCTGTGGCGCGAGCTCACGGCCCAATGGGAAAAAAGCACCAACGAATTCGCCAACGAAGCCATGGCCTCGGACCCGTTCCGCCAGGGCATGCACGGCGGCATGAACGCCTCGCTCACCGCGCAGAAGGCGCTGGGCGACCTGATGGCGCGCTACCTCACGCTGCTGAACCTGCCCACGCGCGCCGACCTGCAGGCGCTGGGCGAGCAGCTGCACCGCATCGACGACCACCTGGCGGGCATCCGCCGCGCGCTGGAAGGCGGGGCCGGGCCGGCCGCGCGGACCGCCGATACGGCCACTGCACCGCCCCGGCCGCGTCGCACCAAGCAACCGCCGGCGGCGGCAGTGCCTGCACCGGCAGCCAAGGCCGCCGCCCCCAGGAAACGCACCGCTGGAAAGCGCCGCCCATGAGCGCGCCGCCCGACACCTTCCAACTGCCCGACATCCGCGGCGAGATCGAGCGCACGATCCAGCGCAACATCAAGGGGCTGGATTTCCTGACCTCGACCGCGCCCGCCGTCGGCCTCACGCCCAAGGACGAGATCCACCGGCGCGGCACGCTGAGCCTGTACCACTACCGCCCGATGGTCGACGAGATCTACCGCGTGCCGGTGCTCATGGTGATGGCCACCACCAACCGCGCCTACATCTTCGACCTCGCGCCGGGCCAGAGCATGGTCGAGTATTTGCTGCTCAAGGGCTACGACGTCTACGTGATGGACTGGAACGCGCCGCGCCCCGACGAGAAGCGCCTGCGCATCGAGGACTACGTGCTCGACTTCATTCCCGATTCGATCCGCCGCGTGCAGGAAGACTCGGGCGAGGACGACGTGACCATCGCCGGCTACTGCATGGGCGGCGTGCTCTCCACGTTGTACGCCGCGCTGCACCCCGGCGGGCCGATGAAGAACCTGGCGCTCTTCACCACGCCGATCGACTTCAGCCGCATGAAGCTCTTTCATGCGTGGTCCGACCGGCGCTACTTCGACGTCGACCGCCTCATCGACACCGTGGGCAACGTGCCGCCCGAGATGCTGTTCGCCTCCTTCGACATGCTGCGCCCCGCGGGGCGCGGCGCCGGGCTGGTGCAGCTGTGGGACAACATGGCCAACGACGAGTTCGTCAAGTCGTACCGCATGTTCGACCGCTGGGGCGCCGAGATGCTGCCGCTGGCCGGCGAGTACTTCCGCCAGACGGTGAAGGAACTCATGTGGGACAACAAGCTGCACAAGGGCGAGCTGGTGCTCGGCGGGCGCCCCGTGCTGCTGAAGAACATCACCGTGCCGGTGCTGCACGCGCTGGCGCAGCACGACCACATCGTGCCCTACGAGGCGGGGCAGCCGCTGATCGCCGGCATCGGCTCCACCGACAAGGAAGAGGTGGTGCTCAAGGGCGGCCACGTGAGCCTGGCGGCCGGCACCAACGCCGTGCGGCGGCTGTGGCCCAAGCTCGACGAGTGGCTGGGCGTGCGCTCCACCTGACGAAGACAACCATCCTCCTACGCTCATGACCGCATCTTCTTCCCGCACCTACCCGCGCACCGTTTCCCACGCGGACGGCGACATCGCCCTGCGCCTGATGACGGGCGCCGACGCCCCCGCCGTGCTGGCCTTCGCGCAGGCGCTGCCGGCGCACGACCTGCTCTTTCTGCCGCGCGACATCACCGAGCCCAAGGTGATGGCCGCCTGGGTCCGCGCCATCGAGCGCGGCGACATCGACAGCGTGCTCGCCGTGCGCGACGGCGCCGTGCTGGGCTGCGCGGCCGTCATCCGCGACCCGCATTCGTGGTCGGGCCACGTGGCCGAGCTGCGCGTGCTGGTGTCGCCCGCGCTGCGCGGCGGCGGCCTGGGCCAGCAGCTGGCGCAGGAGGGCTGCGCGCTGGCCTTCGCCCACGGGCAGGAAAAGATCGTCGCCCAGATGACCGTCGACCAGCGCGGCGCCATCGCCGTCTTCCAGGCCCTGGGCTTCCGGCCCGAGGCCCTGCTCACGCGCCACGTGAAGGACCGCGAGGGCAAGGCGCACGACCTCGTGGTGCTGAGCCAGGACGCGGCGCAGGTCGAGGCGCAGATGCGGGCGTACGGGGTGACGGAGGCGTTTTAGGCCTACAGCCCGGGGTTGGCGGGGCGGCCTCCTAAAATCGGAGGATTCCCCTGCAGATTGCCCACCTTGTCTTTTCTCGCCGAAACCCGCCGCCGTCGCACCTTCGCGATCATTTCCCACCCTGACGCCGGCAAGACCACGCTGACCGAAAAACTGCTGCTGTTCTCGGGCGCGATCCAGATCGCCGGCTCGGTGAAGGCGCGCAAGGCCTCGCGCCACGCCACCTCCGACTGGATGGAAATCGAGAAGCAGCGCGGCATCTCGGTGGCCTCGTCGGTGATGCAGATGGTGTACCGCGAGCACGTGATCAACCTGCTCGACACGCCCGGCCACAAGGACTTCTCGGAAGACACCTACCGCGTGCTCACCGCCGTCGACTCGGCGCTGATGGTGATCGACGCCGCCAACGGCGTGGAAGCGCAGACGCGCCGACTGATCGAGGTCTGCCGCCAGCGCGACACGCCCATCATCACCTTCGTCAACAAGATGGACCGTGAAGTGCGCGAGCCGCTGGACATCCTGGACGAGGTGGAGCGCGAACTCGGCATGCCCTGCGTGCCCATGACCTGGCCCGTGGGCCAGGGCAAGAGCTTCCGCGGCATCATGAACCTGCGCACGCAGGCGATGACGGTGTTCGAGTCGGGCAGCGAGCGGCTGCCGCACGACTTCGAGACCATCCCGCTGAGCGAGCGCGACACGCTGACGAAGCGCTTCGGTGCCGACTTCGAGCACGCCATGGAAAGCATGGAACTGGCCACCGGCGCCTCCCCCACCTGGGACCGCGAAGCCTTCCTGGCGGGCAAGCAGACGCCGGTGTTCTTCGGCTCCGGCGTGAACAACTTCGGCGTGATGGAAGTGCTCGACGCGCTGGTCGACCTGGCGCCCTCGCCGCAGTCGCGCACCAGTACCACGCTGGTCAACCGCCAGCCGGTGGTGAAAGAGATCCAGCCCGAGGACAAGGACTTCGCGGGCGTGGTGTTCAAGGTGCAGGCCAACATGGACGCCAACCACCGCGACCGCATCGCCTTCGTGCGCATGGCCTCGGGCAAGTACACGCCGGGCATGAAGCTCAAGGTGCAGCGCACGTCGAAAGAGCTGCGCCCCACCAGCGTCGTGACCTTCATGAGCCAGCGTCGCGAGGCGGTGGAAGAGGCCTACGCCGGCGACATCGTGGGCTTCACCACGCACGGCGGCGTGCAGCTGGGCGACACCATCACCGACGGCGCGAACCTGCAGTTCACCGGGCTGCCCTTCTTCGCGCCCGAGCTGTTCATGACCGTCATCCTGAAGAACCCACTGCGCACCAAGCAGCTGCAGCAGGGCCTGGCCCAGCTGGGCGAGGAAGGCGCGATCCAGGTCTTCCGCCCCGAGGTCGGCGGCCCGATGCTGCTGGGCGCGGTCGGCCAGCTGCAGTTCGAAGTGGTGCAGCACCGCCTGAAGGCCGAGTACGACGCCGACGTGCGCCTCGAAGGCTGCCAGTACACGGGCGCGCGCTGGATCACGGCCGACACCCCGGCCGAGCTGCGCGAGTTCGTCCACGCCTACCCGGTGCGCATGGCCAAGGATGCGGCCGACACGCTGGCCTTTTTGTGCACCTCGCCGTACGACGTGCGGCTGGCGCAGGAGCGTTTTCCGAAGATCCACTTCCATCCGCTGCGCGAGCACGCGGGGCTGGCGCTGCAGAGCGCGGGCTGATCAGCTGCCCGACGAGGTGTAGTGGCGCAGCCCGACGCGCCACGCACCGAACGCCGCCGCGAGGAACACGAAGCCCGCGAGCGGCGACACCCACCCGACCCAGGCCGGCGCGCCCAGCGGATCGGGCTTGCCCAGAATCGCCAGCACCGGGTAGTACGCCACGCAGGCCAGCGGCACGATGAAGGTCAGCACACGGCGGAACCACTGCGCATAGAGCGCCAGCGGGTACTGCGCCGCCTGCACGCCGCCGTAGGTGAGCACGTTGGCGATCTCCAGGCTTTCGACGGTCCAGAACGACAGCGTGCCCTGCAGCACGAGGATGCCGAGGAACAGTGCGATGCCACCGGCCAGGGCGAACATGGCGATTGCCACGGCGCTGGGGGTCCATGCGATGTCGGCCTGCACGGTCGCGAAGGCCAGCACGAGCAGGCCCTGCAGCAGGCGGCCGAGGCGGCTGATGCGCACGTCGTGGCCCATGAGCTGCAACGCAAGCGGGCGCGGGCGCAGCAGCAGCCGGTCGAAGGTGCCGGTGCGGAGGAACTCGGTGCCCAGCACGTCGAAGCCGCGGCCCAATGCGTCGGCGAGGGCGAACATGCAGTTCACCAGGCCATAGAACAGCGCGACCTCGCCGATGCCCCAGCCCTGCACTTCGCCGAAGCGATGGAACAGGGCCCAGACGGCGACCACTTCGATGCCTGTGCCGAGGAACTGGCCCAGGGTCAGCAGCAGTGCGGACGCGGGGTACCTGGCCTGGCCGCTGATGGAGGCGGCCATGAGGCGGAAGAACAGGGGAAGTGCGCCCATCTTCAGTGGCCCTCTCGTTCTGTTGCGCCGTGGTTCAGGGCGCGTGCACAGGCCACCGGGTACTTCCCTCCGCGAATGTCCCCCGGGCTTCGCCCTCCTCCTTGATTTCGCTGCGGGAAGCACCCGGTGTCCTGCACACACCGAGCGCGGTCGTGGTGCGGGTCGATCCACCGCTGTGCGGATTGCGTCATGCCGCTCATTGCTCGTAGCAGATGTCGAGCCTGATCAATGCGCCGCGGGCATCGATGCGATCGGCGCGGAAATAGAAGCGGCCGCGGTAGCTGTCGAGGTGAAGGGGCACGGTGACCGGGTCGCCCCAGCTCGTCACCGAGAAGCCCTGCCCTTGCAGCCATCGCAGCAGGGTGTCCAGGCGCTGCGGGTCGGCGTCGACGCGGATGTCTGCGTCTGCGGGCGGCGGGCCCTGTGGGTCCTGCTGCCAGCGCGCGAAGCTGCCGAACAGCGTGAAGTCGTGTCCTGCGGCGCGCATGGCATCGAGCAGCGCAGCGGTGGCCGGCAGGTCGATGCGCTCGCGCTGCTTGCGAAAGACCAGCGCGTGTTCGTGGCGCCGGTCGGTGCGGGCATCGGCGTCGTTGTCTTCCGCGTCGTGCGGATAGACCAGCACGCGCTCCTCCTCCATCGTGAAGAGCGAACCCAGGATGCGTGCGAGATCGAAGGCCAGCGGCAGCACGCGATCGCCGATCCGCAGGTTCTCCGCCATCGCGATGCAGGCGCCGCCCTCGCGCAATCCGGCGCGGACGCGGTGGAAGACGTTGCGCAGGCCGTCGAGGTGCTGCGCGTAGCTGGGGCTGTCGTAGAGCTGGGAGGTTGCCTGCGCACCGGTCCAGCGGCAACCGAAGTAGGGCACGTTCGTCAGGCACAGGTCGAAGGGCGGGAGCGCGGCGTCTTCGAGCGCATCGCACGAGGCACGCAGGAGCGTCGTGCCGTGGGCGAGGCCGTGGCGTGCCAGCCGCTCGCGGATGAGGTCGATGCGGCCCGCATCGACTTCGCAGCCCAGGGCCCGTCGGTCCTCGAGGCGCGCCGCGAGCAGCGTCGTGCCGAAGCCGGCGAACGGATCGAACACCGTGTCGCCCGGTTGCGAGAACCGGCGCACGAAGGGCAGCATCTGCTCGAGCCATCCGCAGTCGCGCCCGCCCATCGGGTCCCGCGCGCGCAGGTCGTCCGGCAGCCGGTAGCGCGGCGATTCATGGTCGAGCATCAGCCAGCTGTGACTGCTCATGGGCAGGCCTTCGCGGTGCGCGTGTCGAGCAGCACGTCGTGCCCCGGCTCCCAGCCGGCGCAGAGTTGTCCGTCGGCAAAGTAGACGAGCTTGTAGACGTCGCCGGTCGCGTGGCGCGCGTGCATGGCACCGTAGTCGGCGCTTTCGAAGACGACCGTCAGGCCGCTGTCGGTGCGCAGGCGCAGGTTCCAGAAGTAGTAGCCCTCGGTGAGGCTTTCGAGGGTCCACCCGCGCGAGATGTCGGGGGCGTCGAGGCAGGCCGTCAGCAGCGCGTCCATCGAGACCCGTTGCGTGCGCAGATAGCGCGCGGTGGCGTTGTCGCGATAGCCGTCGTCGAGCCGCGAGAACTCCCGGAAGACGACGGTGCCGGCGCCGCATTGCCGTGCCCAGGCGAGGTACGCGGCCACGTCGGTCGGCTGCGCGACGCCGCCGCGCTGGAGGATGCACACGAGCCGCAGCGCCACCGCATCGGCGAGCTGGCGCGCGGTGCGCTCGAACACGACGGGATCGCCGATGGCCACCTCGGGCCGGAACCGCATGATGGCCTGGTTGACCGCGCCGTCGTGGTGATGGCGGGACAGCTCCAGCCAGCTCATTCCGAAACGTTGCAGCGCGCGCCGCAGCACCTCGCCCTGCGGGCCGGCAAAGCCTGCGCCGTTGGTGTAGAGCACACGGTCCTCGACCACCGGGCCCTCGCTTTCGCTCGCGGCCAGCGTGTGCAGCAGCCGGAGCATCCAGTCGGCGTCGTCGCTCGTTTCCAGGCCCGAGAGCGACCACGACAGCGGCACGCCGCGCAAGGCGCGCAGCGCACGGGACAGGCCGTCGAAGTAGTCGGGCGCCGGACGCAGCCGGGACGCCGAGGTTCCGCCCTCGGTCTTGCGCAGGTTTTCCGAGCAAAAGCCGCAACGTGCCGAACAGGGCTTCACGGAGGCGTATGGCGTGAACGTGAGGGGCTGCGCAAGGCGCCGCGCGACGCCGCCGATCGTGTGCGTGTGCCAGCGCGCGGCCTCGTTCGAAGGCGGCGTGCGAAGGGTCACCCCGCGCACGGAGCGGCGAAGGCGTTCGAAGAGCGGGGAACTCGCGCTGCGCGGCAGATCGGCCACGGCGATCTGGTCGATCGCGCAGGTCACGGTCCGCACGGCGAGGGGCGCCGGCGCATCGGCTTCAACGGGAATGACGGGGCGCATGGCAGGGGCGGGGTTGTCGCACCCGCCACCATACGACAGCGCTGCCTCCGAGGGCGGGAGTGGCTCCCTGCGCGCGCCCGTCACCCTAGCCACCCTGTACCTGCAGACTGCGCATCGTGCGCCCCATCGTCATCCGCCCGAACGCGACCAGCGCGACGATCCAGAAGCACTGCAGCCCCAGCGCGCCCAGCGCATGCGCGCCGCTCAGTTGTCCGAAGTAGAGCCGCGCCGGAATGTCGAACAGCCCCGCCAGCGGCTGCACCAGCAGCGCGGTCTGCCAGGCGTCGGGCAGCAGCGCCAGCGGCAGCAGGTTGCCCGAGAACACGATGACCACGGGCGTCGCGACCGCCTGGATGCCGCGTTCGTTGAGCGCCGCCGTGGTCGCCACGTTGAGCAGCATCACCATCGCAGTCGAAAGCAAGAGGCCCAGCACCACCGACAGCAGGAACGCAGCGCCGGCCACGGCGTTCGCGGGCAGTTGCCAGGCCCAGTCGCCCAGCCCCACCAGCGGCAATGCGACCGCCGCGAAGGCCGCCATCAGCGCCACGCGCGGCAGCAGGCGTGCCGCGATCCAGCCTGCGGTGCGCGCGAACCACAGCGCGTAGGCGTCCACCGGACGCAGCCGGTCGTAGGCCACCGCGCCGGTGCGCGCGGCCTGCGCCACTTCGGGGTCGCCGAGCCAGGGCATGAGCACCAGCAGGCCCTGTGCGAGCCAGGTGTAGGTGATGACCTGGGCCAGCGACATCGACGAGGCCGCACCCGCGATGGCGCTGCCGCTGTAGAACGCGGCGAACACCATCACCTTGATGCCGCCCCACCAGCACTGCGTGGCAAAGCCCGCGAGCGCCGCGGTGCGGTACTGCAGCATCTGCAGGAAACGTGAGACGAACGCCGCGACATACGGCCGGGCGAGGTCGCGCGGGCCCATGGCCGGCCTCACGCCTCGGCCGCTCCGTGCATGGCGTAGAAGCGCGCGATCACGGCTTCGATCGCGAGGCCTTCGAGGCGGATGTCTTCCACGGCGTGCGCGCCGGCGATGCGGGCGATGAGCGCGGGCGCGGGGGTCTGCTTGGGGTCGAAGTCGAGCACCAGCGTCTGGCCGTCGCGCGAATGCACGGTGGCGCCGTCGACGTGCGCGGGCAGCGTGGCGTCTTGCGCGAAGTCGACCACCAGCCGGCGCTCGGCCATCACCTGCGCGCGCAGCGCCTCGACGGGGCTGTCGGCCAGCACGCGACCGTGGCCGATGACGATCACGCGCTGGGCCAGGGCCTCGATGTCATGCATGTCGTGCGTGGTCAGCAGCACGGTGGTGCCGCGCTCGCGGTTGGCGCGGCGCACAAAGTCGCGCACCGCGAGCTTCGAAGGCGCGTCGAGGCCGATGGTCGGCTCGTCGAGGAACAGGATGTCGGGCTCGTGCAGCAGCGCCGCCGCGATCTCGGCGCGCATGCGCTGGCCCAGCGAGAGCTGGCGCACCGGCTGGTCGAGCACGCGCTCCAGGTGCAGCAGCGCGACCAGCTCGTCGCGCGTCTTGCGGTAGCGCTGCGGATCGACGCGGTAGATGTCACGCAGCAGGTCGAAGCCGTCGCCCACGGGCAGGTCCCACCACAGCTGCGTGCGCTGGCCGAAGACCACGCCGATGCGCGCCACGTGGCGCTCGCGGTCGGCAAAGGGGTCGCGGCCGTCGACTTCCACGCGCCCGCCGTCGGGCCGCAGGATGCCCGAGAGGATCTTGATGGTGGTCGACTTGCCCGCGCCGTTCGGCCCGATGAAGCCCAGCAGCTCGCCGCGCTCCAGCGCGAACGACACGCCCGACAGCGCCTCCACCGTGCGGTGGCGGCGCTGCAGCAGGCCGCGCAGCGCACCGCGCAGGCCGGGGTCGCGCTCGGACACGCGGTAGGTCTTGCGGAGGTTGTCGACGAGGATGTGGGGCATGGTGAGAAGCGCCGCGCCGGCCTGAAAGCGCGGCGGGGGCGGGATGCTACACGAAAGCGCCGGTACGATCACGGGCCCTTTCGAGAATCCTGCCTCATGTCTTCGCCTCCCCTGCCCGCCTCGCCCCACCACCTGTTGCCGCTCACGCGCTGGCCCGCCGACGCGCGCGCGGCGCTGGTCGGCGTGTTCACCGACATCGACGACACGCTCACCACCGACGGCGCGATCACGCCCGACGCGTTGAAGGCGCTGGCCGACCTGAAGGCCGCCGGCCTCGCCGTGGTCGCGATCACAGGCCGGCCCGTGGGCTGGAGCCTGCCTTTCGTGAACAGCTGGCCGGTCGATGCCATCGTGGCCGAGAACGGCGCGGTCGCGCTGCGGCCTGCGCCGAACGGCGGTGTCGAGAAGCGCTACCAGCAGGACGCCGCCACGCGCGCCACCAACTTCGCGCGCATGCAGGCCGTGCTGGCGCGCATCGAGCGCGAGATTCCGGGCGCCGGCCGCGCCACCGACTCGCCCGGGCGCGAGACCGACATCGCCATCGACCACAGCGAGTTCGTGACGCTCGACGACGACACCATCGCGCGCGTCGTCGCGCTGATGCGCGGCGAAGGCATGCACGCCACCGTGAGCAGCATCCACATCAACGGCTGGTACGGCGACAACGACAAGCTCGAGGGTGCGCGCTGGATCGTGCGCGAACTGTGGGGCCGCACGCTCGACGACGAGATGGACCGCTGGGCCTACGTGGGCGACTCCACCAACGACCAGCTGATGTTCCGCAGCTTCGCGCACAGCATCGGCGTGGCGAACGTGGCGCGCTTCGTGCCGCAGCTGGAGCACCTGCCGCGCTACGTGACGCAGGGCGAGCGCGGCGCGGGCTTCGCGCAGGCCGCGCAGGCGGTGCTGTCGGCGCGCTGAGCCACGCACGCCGCGCGGGCGTCGCGCACGAAAAAAAGGCCCGCGCAGGGCGGGCCGAATGGACCGGTTGAACGACCCTTGGAGAAACTTGCAGGGGTGAGGGTCGCGCGATGCGCGACCCTTCAGGACATCAGAACGTGTGGCGGATGCCGAACTCGTAGCCCATCGAGCTCTTGGCCTGCAGCGCCGTGCGGTTGAACGTGGTGGCGTACGACGGGCCTGCACCCACCGTGAGCGCCGCGCCGTTCTTGTTGCTGACGCGCGCGACCGTGCCGTACAGCGCAGTGCGCTTGGACAGGTTGTGCACGTAGCCCAGCGCGAGCTTGTTGGCCTTCGGATCGGCGTTGTTCACGCCGAACACGGGCACGCGGTTGAAGTCGTACTTGACCTGCGAATACGACGCGCGGATCACGCCCGGGCCGATCGGCACGGTCACGCCCAGCAGGTAGCCGGTGAGGTCCACGTCCTGGCCGGGCGTGAAGATGTTCAACGCGTTGCGCTCGTCCTTCGAACGCGAGATTTCGCCGAACAGCTTGGCCACGCCGAAGTCGTAGGTCGCGCCGAGGTTGAAGGTCTTGACCTTGCCCGGGCGCGCCACCGCGGCGGCGCCGCTGCCGGTCGTGAAGCTGGTGTCGTTCTGCGCGTAGCTGGCAGCGATGTCGAACGGGCCCGTCGTGTAGCCCAGGCGACCGCCGATGTGGCGGCCGGTGTTGGTGCTGGCGGCGGTGTCGGGCGACAGGCGCGTCTGCTCGGCCAGGCCGTAGGCCACGTTGCCGTAGAAGCCGCCCAGGCGCGGCAGGAAGTACTGCACCATGTTGCTGGCGCGCTTGTAGGTGCCGTTGCTGCCGTAGCCGCTGCCCGGCACGCTGGCTTCGTTGGCGTCGATGATCAGCGAGCCGCCGATGCCGGTGTCGCCGAACGGGTCGAACTGTTCTTCGTTCATCACCGTCGCGGTCTTGTCGCGGCCCAGGCGCAGTTCGCCGAAGCTGCCTGCCAGGCTCACGGTCGAGCGGCGGGTGAAGTTCGACACGCCGGTGGCGCCGTCGTCATTCGTGATCGGGGCTTCGAGCCAGAAGCTGGCCGACAGGCCGCCGCCCAGGTCTTCCACGCCGCGGAAGCCGAGGCGGCTCGAGCTCAGGCCCGAGTTCGCCAGCTCGGTGCGGCTGGCCTTCACGCTGTAGGCGGGACCGAAGGGGGTGGTCGAAACGCTCTTGTTCGCTACGTTGCGGTAGGCGGCATCGACCACGCCGAACAGGGTCACGGTCGATTGCGCCGACGCGGCGCCGCAGGCTGCGATGGCAGCCAGAACAAGCAGGGATTTTTTCATTGGTGTCACTCCAGGAGGGGGATGCCGCTGCGCCGAGACCGGGCGCGACTTTGGGACGTCCGGGCCTTGTTGCCGCGAGACTGGGTCCGAGTTTTCCTGCGCTGGAAGACAAAGGGATTACATAGGGTTAACGCCTAGATTACGGAGGGATATAGGGGGTGAGTTCAGGACAGCGGTCGCGGATCGGGGTAGGCGCAGCGCACGCCTCCCCTTTTCCGGCGGGCGCTTACTTCTCTTTCGCCAACCCCAGCTTGTCGATGATCACCTTCTCGCGCACCACCGTGTCCTGCGCGAACTTGGTGTACGTGGCCGAGCTCATGTAGTTGGGCAGCATGTCGTAGCGCCCGAGCGAGGCCACGTAGCTGGGTTCTTCCATCGCCTGCTTGAAGGCGTCGTGCAGCTTCTTCACGACCTCGGGCGGGGTGCCCTTGGGGGCGCCGATGCCGAAGGGCGAGTTCTGCACCACGTCGTAGCCCAGCTCCTTCAGCGTCGGCGCGTCGGGGAACTTGGCCAGGCGCTTCTCGCCCCAGGTGTTGAGCACGCGCAGCTTGCCGGCTTCGACCTGCGGCGCGAAGCCGGTGCTGTCGGCCGCGGCCATGAGCTGGCCGCTGACCACGGCCAGCATCAGGTCGGCGCTGCCCTTGTAGGGCACGTGCTGCAACGTGATGCCGGCCTTCTGCGCCACGATCTCGGTCGTGAGGTGCGGGCTGGTCAGGTTGCCGGTCGAGCCGTAGGTGAGCTTGCCGGGGTTGGCCTTGGCGTAGGCGACGAAGTCGGCCCAAGTCTTGAAGGGGCTGTCAGCCGGCACGACGATGCCGAAGGCATAGCCGGTGACGTTCAGCACGTAGCTGATGTCCTTGAGCGGGTCCCAGTTGATCTTGGTGGTGTAGCCCAGGCGGAACACGCCCAGCGGAATCTGCGCGACGGTGTAGCCGTCGGGCTGCGCGGTCTGCAGTGCCTGCGCGGGCAGCGTGCCGCCGGCGCCGGGCTTGTTGTCGATGATCACGGGCTGGCCCAGGATCTTGCTGGCGTTGTCGGCCAGCTGGCGCATGGTGATGTCGGTCGGGCCGCCGGCGGGAAAGGCGATCACGAGCTTGATGGGCTTCGCGGGAAAGGCCTGTGCAAGCACCGCCAGCGGCGCGGCGAGGCCGCAGGCGGCCAGCGTGGCGGCACGGAGAAGGGAACGGCGAAACATGACGGAAGGCTCCTGAAGCGTGGATCGAGCCGCGCATTGGGCCCTGCCCCGCCCGGTGCAGCAATCGGGGCTCACCCGACTGCTGTCGCCAGGGCTACTCGCCCCCTCAGCCCGCGGCTTGCGCGAAGCCTTCGAGAACGTTGACCGCGTTCACACCCACCTCGGCCACCGCATAGCCGCCCTCGAACACGAACACCGTCGGCACGCCAGCGCGCGCGAGGTCTTCGCCCATGCGCAGGTAGTCGTCGCTCTTCAGCTTGAAGCCCGAGATCGGGTCGCCCTCGAAGGTGTCGACACCGAGCGAGACCACGAGCGCGCCGGCCTTGACCTTCGCGATGCCGTCGAGCGCTGTGCGCAGCGCCGCGCGCCAGGCCGTGAAGTCGGTGCCGCGCGGCAGCGGCAGGTTGTGGTTGAAGCCCTCGCCCGCGCCCGCGCCGCGCTCGTCGGCGTGGCCCAGGTAGTACGGGTAGTCGGTGAGCGGGTCACCGTGCAGGCTGGCGAAGTGCACGTCGCTGCGTTCGTAGAAGATGGCCTGCGTGCCGTTGCCGTGGTGGTAGTCGACATCGAGCACGGCCACGCGTTCGACACCCGCATCGCGCAGCGCCTGCGCGGCGACGGCGGCGTTGTTGACGAAGCAGTAGCCGCCGAAGAAGTCGGCGCCCGCATGGTGGCCCGGCGGACGCGTGAGTGCGAAGGCGCTGCGCTGGCCGCCGATGACACGCTGCGTCGCCGTCCACGCACAGGCCGCGCCATGGCGCGCAGCGGCCCAGCTGCCCGCCATCAGCGGCGTGCCGGCGTCGAACGAAAAAAGGCCCAGGCGCGCGGGAAAGCTCTTCGGCAGCACGTCGGTGCGCATGCCGCGCGTGGGCCAGTACGAGGGCAGCGCGTCGCGCGTGGCGTTGGCGGCGTCGAGCGCCACCCATTCGTCCCAGGCATGGGCGATGAAGTCGAGGTAACGCGGCGCATGCACCTTCGCCAGCAGCGCGTCGTCGAACGCGTCGGGCGCCTGCAGCGGGCCGAGGCCGCGGCGCTCGAGTTCGTGCCTCACATGGTCGACGCGCGCGGGCACCTCGAAGCAGGGCACCAGCTCGCCCCGGAACATTTCGACTTGGCCTTGGTGCAGGGCGTGCTGGTCGTTGTAGATGGTGAGCATGAAGCGGCGAAGGGCGTGACGACAGGGCCTGCCATCATGCCGCACGCCGCAGCACCGCCCGGCGCCGCCCCGAGGCGGTGAGACCGAACAGGTCCTTCGGGTCGTCGAGCTCGGGCACCAGCGCGATCTGCCGGCCCACGCCGCGCTCCAGCGCCAGCTGCTGGATGCAGCGCAGCGCCGTGTAGTCCTCCAGCGCGAAGCCGACCGAGTCGAACACCGTGACCTGCTCCGGCCGCTCGCGGCCGGGCACTTCGCCCAGCAGCACGCGCCACAGCTCGTGCACCGGGAAATCGGGCGCCAGCTGCTGGATCTCACCCTCGATGCGGGTCTGCGGCTCGTACTCGACGAACACGCGCGCGCCGCGCAGCACGTCGGGATGCAGCTCGGTCTTGCCGGGCGAATCGCCGCCCACGGCGTTGATGTGCATGCCGGGCTCGATCATGTCGGGCGTGAGCACGGTCGCATGGCCCTGGTAGGCGGTGATGGTGGTCACGATGTCGGCGCCGCGCACCGCCTCGGCGGTCGACTCGGCGCGCACGATCTCCATCGGCGTGCAGGCCGCGAGGTGGCGCACCAGCTTGTCGGTGGCGCGCGGGTCGATGTCGAACACGCGCACCTGCTCGATGCCCAGCAGCGCATGGAAGGCCAGCGCCTGGAACTCGCTCTGCGAGCCGTTGCCGATGAGCGCCAGGCTGCGCGCATCGGGCCGCGCCAGCGCCTTGGCGGCCATGGCCGAGGTGGCGGCCGTGCGCAGCGCGGTGGTGAGCGTGAGTTCGGACAGCAGCACGGGGTAGCCCGTGTCGACCTCGGCCAGCACGCCGAAGGCCATGACCGTGGGCAGGCCGACCTGCGTGTTGTGCGGGTGGCCGTTGACGTACTTGAAGGCATAGGCGCCATCGTCGGCCACGGGCATGAGCTCGATCACGCCCAGGTGCGAATGGCTGGCCACGCGCGCCTTCTTGTCGAACTCGCGCCATCGCAGGAAGTCGTCGCGCAGCGCGTCGGCCAGCGTGACGAGGAATTCCGGGACGCCGGTCTCATCCACCAGGCGAACCAGGCTGTGAACATCGATGAAGCGGGTCATGGCGCGGCTCCTTGCGTAGCCCCCGGCACGGCGCTTCATCCGTTCACACGGTCTCCACCATGGCTGATTCAGGATGCGCCTGCGCCAAGGGTTCAAGCCATTGTGCGCTTCCTGTTCGCCCAAAGCGAGACGTCCACTCATCCGGGGTATGCCGCGAAAGGGCGTCTAGGCACAATCACTGTGGCCGAGCCTCGGACAACGTCATTCGATGGGGCCGCCTTCAAAACCATAGAGGGAATACTTCATGAAATTGCCGCACAAAGCTTTACTCTTGTCGATTCTGAGCCTTTCGTTCATGGGCAATGCGGTCTCTCAATCGCTCTGTATCGATTGCATAAGCATCCGAGTTGGCAGGCCACTGGTTGTGAGAGGGGCCGTCGGCAGCGACCTCGACACGACATTCAGTCAGGTCAAGCTGTCCAACAACGAGCGTCGCGGCTTCTCCGCGAACGCTACCAGCAACTATGCGACGGGCCTCGAACCATGGAGCATGGGCGGAGCGATAACACCGATCCCCACGCTCAGCAGTGGTGCCGCCGACGGATTTTCCGATTGCGGCCGATGGCTGGCCGACACGAAGCGCCTCCCCAGCAGCCTGATCCAGGGCTTCGTTCACTCCGAAACCCTGTGCAACTACAACGCCGGCCAAACACGCAAATCGATGGCCTATTCGACCTCGGCCGACAGCGGCGTATCGTGGACCACGCCCCAGCAGATCATCTCGGGCTCCGACACTTTCGCACCGAACAAGATCACCGGCGAGGGCGATTGCACGGTGGTGGATGGCGGCGACGGCTACTACTATGCCTACTGCCTCCGGGCTTCCGATTGGCGGACCATCGTCGCCCGGGCGCCGATCACTTCGCCGCAAGCAGGAAACTGGAAAAAGTGGTTTGGCGGCACGTGGACGGAGCCTGGGCTCGCGGGGCGCGCGACGGCACTTCTCGCCGCCGACACCTCGTCCCCGGGGAACGCCACCGACGCCATCCTGGGTGTCGCTTCAGGTCGCTGGGTCGACCAGAACCAGACGGTTCTGCTGGCGTCCGATTCAATCAACTATCCGCCCGGGCAGAACAACAGCTTCGGCGGCGTCAAGATTTCCTTCGCCGCGGACAAAACGAATTTCACGCGCCTGAAAGAACCGCTCTGGGTCGCGGACTATCAACAGTGGGACCGAAGCGCCCCCACCGGACAGTCCGACCTGTTCGCCTATCTCAGCATTCTGAGCAACCAGGACAGCAGCAATCAGTTCGTCAGTCCGTTCCTGGTGACCCACACCTACCAACACCCCAGCGAAAGCTTCGACAAACGCTATCTCGTGTTCCGGGATGTCACGATGACCGTGGGAACCTCACCTGCCAGCCCTCAAGTGGGTATTGCATTGAGCCGCTGGTACAACTCGGCCGCCAACGACATGCGCAGCACCGTCGCGCCGGTCCCCGGCAACTACACCTCCTTTGCGATGGACAAGTTCCTGGGCTACCTCATGACGAAGGCGCCAGCCCAGTTCGCGTCATCCCAGCTCGAAGAATGCACCAGCAACTGGCCAGGGCATCCCGACAACCTGCTGACAAACAACGGCACCTGCAGCGGCTACACAAGACTGAGGACTGCTGGCTGGGTATTCCAATCGCCACAAGCCAACACGATTCCCCTGTATCGCTGCTTTGACAACACCAGGGTCCATCATTTCGCATCCAACCAGGCCGACTGCGAAGGCAAAGGCACGATGGAATGGCTCCTGGGATACGCGCTGCAGTATTGACGCGAAGCGGTGCGGCGAATTTCCCGCACCTTCAACGCACAACGTTATCAACGCGCCAGAACAGGCGCCAGCGCCACCCCGGTGTGCGTACCCAATCGCACCACCTCCTCCGGCGGCGCCGCCGCCACGATGCGCCCGCCGGCGTTGCCGCCCTCGGGTCCGAGGTCGAGAATCCAGTCGGCTTCGGCGATCAGGTCGAGGTCGTGCTCGATCACCACCACGCTGTGGCCGCCGTTCACCAGCCGGTGCAGCACGTGGATCAGCTTCTCGACGTCGGCCATGTGCAGGCCCACGGTCGGCTCGTCGAGCACGTACAGCGTGTGCGGCGCCTTCTGACCGCGGCGGGTGATGTCGTCGCGCACCTTGCTCAGTTCGGTCACCAGCTTGATGCGCTGCGCCTCGCCGCCCGACAGCGTGGGCGACGGCTGCCCCAGCGTGAGGTAGCCCAGGCCCACGTCCTTCAGCAGCTGCAGCGGATGCGCGATGTTGGGCATGCTGGCGAAGAACGCCACCGCCTCGTCGACCTCCATCTTCAGCACGTCGCCGATGCTCTTGCCGCGCCAGCTCACGGCCAGCGTCTCGGGGTTGAAGCGCGCGCCGTGGCAGACCTCGCAGGGCACCTTCACGTCGGGCAGGAAGCTCATCTCGATGGTGCGCACGCCCGCGCCTTCGCAGCCCGGGCAGCGGCCTTCGCCGGTGTTGAAGCTGAAGCGCGCCGGGCCGTAGCCGCGCGCCTTGGCCTCGAGGGTGTCGGCGAAGAGCTTGCGGATGGTGTCCCAGAAACCGATGTAGGTGGCGGGGCAGCTGCGCGGCGTCTTGCCGATGGGCGTCTGGTCGACCTCGAGCACGCGGTCGATGACCTCGTAGCCGTCGACGCCGCGGCAGCCGACCCAGGCCGGGCGCTTGCCCGCGGCATCGGCGTCACGGCCGGCCTTGGTCATGCGCTGCACCACGATGCCCTGCACGCTGGCCAGCAGCACGTCGCGCGCGAGCGTCGACTTGCCCGAGCCGCTCACGCCCGTGACCACCACGAGGCGGTGCAGCGGCAGCGTGGCGGTCACGTCCTGCAGGTTGTGCAGGTCGGCGCCGTGCACGGTGAGCCAGTTGCCGCTGTCTTCGACCTTCGGGTCGGGCGAGGGAATGAGGCGGCGCGCCTGCAGCGGATGCTTGATGGCATCGCGCAGGTAGCGGCCGGTCTGCGAATCGCCGGCCTTCTGGATGTCGGCCACCGTGCCCTCGGCCACGAGGCGGCCGCCGCGCTTGCCGGCACTCGGGCCGATGTCGATGATGTGGTCGGCACGGCGGATGGTGTCTTCGTCGTGCTCCACCACCACCAGCGTGTTGCCCTTCTCGCCGAGCTTGTGCAGCGCGTTCAGCAGGATCTGGTTGTCGCGCGCATGCAGGCCGATGGTCGGCTCGTCGAGCACGTAGCACACGCCCTGCAGGTTGCTGCCCAGTTGCGCCGCCAGGCGGATGCGCTGCGCCTCGCCGCCCGAGAGCGTGGGCGCGCCACGGTCGAGCGTGAGATAGCCCAGGCCCACCTCTTCGAGGAATTCGAGGCGGCTCTTGATCTCGGGCACGAGGTCGCGCGCGATCTCGGCTTCGCGGCCGTTGAGCACCAGCCCTTCGAACCACTGGCGCACCTCGGTCACGCTCATGCGCGCCAGCTGCGTGATGCCGATGCCGCCCGAGCCGTCGGCCGCGGTGCCGAAGCCCACGGCGCGCGCGGTGGCGTTCAGGCGCGTGCCTTCGCAGGTCGGGCAAGCCACGTCGGCGAGGTCTTCGACCTCGGGCTCGGCGAAGGTCTGTTCGCGGCCCTTGCTGTCGTCGTCGCGGATCGAATCGTCGAAGACCTTGCGCTGGTCCTTGCTGAGCTTCACGCCCGTACCCACGCAGTCGGGGCACCAGCCGTGCTTGCTGTTGTAGCTGAACAGGCGCGGGTCGAGCTCGGCGTAGCTGGTGCTGCACACCGGGCAAGCGCGCAGCGTGGAGAACACCTGCACGCGGCCGATGCCCACGGCGGACACGCCGGCCATCATGGCGGCGCGCAGGCCGTCGAGTTCGCTCAGCACATGCACCACGCCCTTGCCGTGCTCGAGCGCCTTGGTGAGCGCCGCGCGCAGCTCGTTCTCCTGCGAGGGCAGCACGTCGAGGCTGGCCACCGGCAGCTCGATGCTGTGCTCCTTGAAGCGGTCGATGCGCGGGAAGCCCGTGGTCGGCAGGAAGTCGCCGTCCACGCGCAGGTGCGTGAAGCCGCGCGGGCGCGCCCAGTCGGCCAGCTCGGTGTACACGCCCTTGCGGTTGCTCACCAGCGGCGCGAGCAGGCCGATGTGCTGGCCCTTGAAGTTGCGCATCAGCTGCGCGGCGATGCTGTCGGGCGTCTGCGGCTGCACGGCGGCGCCGTCGTGCACGCAGTGCTGGATGCCCAGCTTCACGTACAACAGGCGCAGGAAGTGCCACACCTCGGTGGTGGTGCCCACCGTGCTCTTGCGGCCGCCGCGCGACAGGCGCTGCTCGATGGCCACGGTCGGCGGAATGCCGTACACCGCGTCCACCTCGGGCCGGCCCGCGGGCTGCACAATGCTGCGCGCATAGGCGTTGAGCGATTCGAGGTAGCGGCGCTGGCCTTCGTTGAACAGGATGTCGAACGCCAGCGTCGACTTGCCCGAGCCGCTCACGCCCGTCACCACGCTGAACTTGCCGCGCGGAATGTCCACGCTGAGGTTCTTCAGGTTGTGCTCGCGCGCATTGACGATCTCGATGGCGTTGCCGCCGGGCGCGGTCTTCGCGTTGGCGATGTAGCGCCGCGCGGCGCGCTCGGCCACCTTGTAGGCACCGGGGCCGACGGCCAGTTCGTAGTCGGCCAGCGCCGCGCCGGTGAGCGAGGCGCGGTTCTCGCGCAGCTGCTCGGGCGTGCCTTCGGCCACCACCTGGCCGCCGCCCTCGCCGCCCTCGGGGCCGAGGTCGATGAGCCAGTCGCTGGCGCGGATCACGTCCAGGTTGTGCTCGATGACGATGAGCGAATGGCCGGCGTCGAGCAGCTTGCGCAGCGCGCGCATGAGCCGCGCGATGTCGTCGAAGTGCAGGCCGGTGGTCGGCTCGTCGAACAGGAACAGCGTGCCCTTGCGCGCCACCATCTGGCGGCTCGCGGTCGCGCTCTTGGCCGCTTCGGCCAGGAAGCCCGCGAGCTTCAGGCGCTGCGCCTCGCCGCCCGAGAGCGTGGGCACGGGCTGGCCGAGCTTCACGTAGTCCAGGCCCACGTCGACGATGGGCTGCAGCACGCGCAGCACGTCGCGGTCGGTGTCGAACAATGCCGCGGCCTCGGCCACGGTGAGCTCCAGGATGTCGGCCACGTTGTAGCCGCGGCCCTTGCGCTCGATCTTCACTTCGAGGATCTCGGGTCGGTAGCGCTTGCCGTCGCAGTCGGGGCAGCGCAGGTACACGTCCGACAGGAACTGCATCTCGACGTGCTCGAAGCCCGAGCCGCCGCAGGTCGGGCAACGCCCGTCGCCGGAGTTGAAGCTGAACTTGCTCGCCGTGTAGCCGCGCTGGCGCGACAGCGCCGCGGTGGCGAAGATTTCACGGATGGCGTCCCACGCGCCCACGTAGCTCGCGGGGTTGGAGCGCGCGGTCTTGCCGATGGGCGACTGGTCGACGAACACCACGTCGCCCAGGTGATCGGCGCCGAGCATGCGGTCGTGCGCGCCCGGCGTCTCGGTGGCCTTGCCGAAGTGGCGCATGAGCGCGGGTGCCAGCACGTCCTGGATCAGCGTCGACTTGCCCGAGCCGCTCACGCCGGTCACGCACACGAGGCGCGCGAGCGGAAAGTCGACCGTGATGTTCTTCAGGTTGTGCTCGCGCACGCCTTCGAGGATGAGCCGGTGCGTGTTCTCGCTCACGAGCCGCTTGAAGCCCATGCCGATCTTCTTGCGCCCGCCCAGGTACTGGCCGGTGAGCGTGTCGGCGTCGCGCAGCTGGTCGGTGCCGCCGTCGAACACGATCTGCCCGCCGCGCGCGCCGGGGCCGGGGCCCATGTCGATCACGCGGTCGGCCGCGAGCATCACGGCCGGGTCGTGCTCGACCACCACCAGCGTGTTGCCGGCATCGCGCAGGCGCAGCATGGCCTCGGTGATGCGGTTCATGTCGCGCGGGTGCAGGCCAATGCTGGGCTCGTCGAGCACGAACAGCGTGTTCACCAGCGAGGTGCCCAGCGCCGTCGTGAGGTTGATGCGCTGCACCTCGCCGCCGCTCAAGGTGCGGCTCTGGCGGTCGAGCGTGAGGTAGCCGATGCCCACGTCGTGCAGGTAGCGCAGGCGCGTGGTGATTTCCTCGAACAGCAGCTTCAGCGCCTGCGCCTCGCCTTCGCTGGCAGGGCTGCCGTTGCCGTGGTGCTCCACGCGGTCGAAGAACTTGCGCAGCCGCTCGATGGGCAGCAGCATCAGGTCGTGCAGGCACAGGCCGGGCAGCGCCTCGAGCTGCGCGCGGCTCCACTTCGCACCGGTGGGCAGGAAGCGCTTTTCAGGCGGCAGCACCGCGTCGGCGTCGTCCTTGCTGCCGATGCGCCACAGCAGCGGGTCGAGCTTCAGGCGCGCGCCGCTGCACACGGGGCACGGCGTGTAGCTGCGGTACTTCGACAAGAGCACGCGGATGTGCATCTTGTAGGCCTTGCTCTCCAGGTAGCCGAAGAAGCGGCGCACGCCGTACCACTGCTTGTTCCAGTTGCCGTCCTTGTAATTGGGCGTGCCTTCGATCACCCAATGTTTCTGCTCCTCGGTGAGCTTGTTCCACGGCGTGTCGCGCGGAATGCCGGCGGCCTCGGCGTGGCGCATGAGGTCGTCCTGCGCCTCTTTCCACGCGGGCGTCTGGATGGTCTTGATGGCGCCGGCGCGCAGCGTGAGCTTGTCGTTCGGGATCACGAGCCCCAGGTCGACGCCGATCACGCGGCCGAAGCCGCGGCAGGTGTCGCAGGCGCCCACCGCCGAGTTGAACGAGAACATCGACGGGATGGGGTCGGTGTAGCGGATGTCGCTTTCCGGGCAATGCAGGCCGGTCGAAAACTTCCACACGTCGGTGGGTGCGTTCTCGTCCGCACCGGTCGCGTGCACGGTGACGCGCCCGCTGCCGCGCTTGAGCGCCACCTCGATCGCCTCGACCACGCGCGCGCGCTCCGCGCTCGAGATGCGGAAGCGGTCGGCCACCACGTCGAGCACCTTGCGCGGGCCGGTGGGCGTGGCCACCTCGCGCTCGGCCTGCACGCGCGTGAAGCCGCTGGCCGACAGCCACTGCGTCACTTCTTCGGCCGTGGTGCCGGCCGGCAGTTCGACCGGGAAGGTGATGACGATGCGCGGGTCGCCCGCGGCCGCCGCGCGCTCGGCGATCTGCGCATAGATGCTGTCGGGCGAGTCGTGGCGCACCGGCAGCGCGGTCTCGCGGTCGAACAGCTGGGCCGCGCGCGCGTAGAGCAGCTTCAGGTGGTCGTTCAGCTCGGTCATCGTGCCGACCGTGGAGCGCGAGGAGCGCACCGGGTTGGTCTGGTCGATGGCGATGGCGGGCGGCACGCCCTCCACCTTGTCGACGGCCGGCTTGTCCATGCGGTCCAGGAACTGGCGCGCGTAGGCGGAAAAGGTCTCCACGTAGCGGCGCTGGCCTTCGGCGTAGAGGGTGTCGAACACGAGGCTCGACTTGCCCGAGCCGCTGGGCCCGGTGACCACGGTCATCTCGCCGGTGCGGATGTCGAGGTCGAGGTTCTGGAGGTTGTGCTGGCGCGCGCCGCGAATCCGGATGGAGCCCTGTGTCATGAGTGCCTTGGGGGGTGGGGCAAACATTCTAGGGAGTGCTTCGTGACGCTTTCGCCCACCCCGGCGCATGGGCGGCGCCCGCGCAGGGGTTTGTCTGGATGCGTCCAAAGACACTTTATGAAACAAATGCGACATTTGTTTTCACAATTGTTCAGCGAGTCTCCCGAAGGCTCCGAAAGGCTTTCATGACGAAGAAGAAAGTGGCAGGTTCACGGCACGCGCTCGGCGTGGCCGCCCTGCTGGCGCTGTGCGCAATGGGCGCCTCCGCCCAGATCGTGATCGGCCAGACCGCCGGCATGACCGGCTCGGTGGCCGCGAGCGTCAACGAGACCATCGGCGGCGCGCAGCTGGTGATCGACGCAGCCAACGCCCAGGGCGGCATCCATGGCGAGAAGATCGAGGTGATCCGCATGGACGACGCCTTCGACGTCAAGCGCGCGGGCGATAACGCGCGCGTGCTGATCGAGGACAAGAAGGTGCTCGCGCTCTTCATGAGCCGCGGCACGCCGCACTCGCAGGCCATCATCCCGTACCTGGACAAGAACGAGGTGGCGCTCATCGGCCCCTCGACCGGCGCGATGGTGCTGCACAAGCCGCTGCAAAAGCACGTGTTCAACGTGCGCGCCACCTACCAGCGCGAGGCCGAGAAGGCGGTGCAGCACCTGCTGACCATCGGCCTGACGCGCATCGCCGTGGTCCACGTGACCGACTCGTTCGGCGCCGACGCGCTGCAGGGCGCGATGAACGGCTTCACCAAGGGCAAGGCCCAGCCGATCGCGACCGTGCCGGCCGACCGCGAGAAGCCCGACTACAAGACCATCGTGCCCGCCCTCATGAAGGCCGATGCGCAGGCGGTGGTGTGGATCGGCTCGGGCGTGGCGGTGGTCGACGGCATCAAGGCGCTGCGCGCCGCGGGCTCGGCGGCGCAGGTGGTCACGCTGTCGAACAACGCCTCGTCGGGCTTCATCAAGCAGCTGGGCGACGCCAGCCGCGGCGTGATCGTGACGCAGGTGTTCCCCAGCGAGCGCTCGATGGGCCAGCCGATGGTGAAGGAGGCGCTGACGCTCGCCCGCGCCAAGGGCCAGGGCGAGCTGTCACCGGCCGCGCTCGAAGGCTTCGCCTCGGCCAAGGTGCTGGTGGAGGCCTTGCGCCGCGCGGGCCCCAAGCCCACGCGCGCCAAGGTGCTGGCGGCGCTCGAAAGCCTCAAGGGCTACGACCTGGGCGGCGGGCTCGAGGTGAGCTACTCGCCGCAGGACCACAGCGGCATCGACTTCGCGGACCTCGCGATCATCAGCGAAGGCCGCTTCAAGCGCTGAGCACTGCGCCGCGAAACCCTACTTGGACGATTCACCGGTTGGCATCCGGCGGGCCGCTGCCATTCACCTGAAGACCGCGGTTGTCAAAAGACGCCAGCTGCGCTTGGCGCCTCTTGCGTGCCTGTACGGCGGTTTGCTTGGCGTAACCCAATTCATTCCTGACCATGACTCGATCATCACGATCCCACCTCCCAGCGCAACGGTAGTTCTGGTCCGAGTCCGCGCTCACGCCGCCTTCGACCGCAGTCACTGTTCCACTCGACGGGAAACGTCGGCCAGTAGCAAAGACGTTCGGCCAACGAATGCAAGGGGGCCCAAGGCGCGTTGGCCGCATAGTTGAGTGCCGTCATTCCCGTGATGCCCTTGCCTTCGATCGCGTCACGCCGGTGACTGGCGTGCATGACGTTTTCTTCAAGGTGGCCACCTGAATTGCTGAAGCCCTTGCGCAGCCAATTGTTGAGATCAGGCTGGGGTACGGCCTGCATACCTTGCTCCATGAAGGTGCGGATGTACTGCCAGAGTGGCTCGCCGCTTCCTATGGGGCCAACCCACAGAATGTCTTCGCCCTTTCGCTTGGCGTCGTTGTCGTCCAACGGCGGCCAGTAAAGAACTAGGCTGCCGTCGCCCCTGAAAGCAGACAGCAAACGCTCCTCTCGAGCTTGGGGGTTCTGCTCCAGTTCTTCGGGCATCCACGACTTGGGCGGTGTCCATTGCACATGGGCCTGCACGCGAGACCAATCCAGCACGGCATTGCCGCCGAATTTTTCAGGCCGCAGCACGTAGACCTTTCCGGAGGTGCGATTGAACCGGTAGCGTGGACACAGCGCAGTAAAGAAGATGGCGGTGAAGATGGTCCGCCAAGCGAGGTAGAGGAAAAAACATGCGACCAAGACCAACAGGCCCAGGAACCAATCGAGCACACCGTGCCAATAGAAATATGCCAAAAATGCGCACGCCGGCAAGCAAATCATCAGTCCAGCCATCGTCAACAACATGAACGTCAGTGACCGCAACTCCTCTCCCCCGTTGCTCATTTCGATGAAGTGCTCGTTGAAATCAAACAGCACCCTCTTGCCCGATAGGCTGGGCTTGGAAAAGACAGGCTCTTGCTGTTTTTCCCTGTTCGTTGGCTTAGGCGTATTGAGATCGCGAGGCTTGGGGCCTTCGTGCGGCTCGTAGAACCGCGTGTGCTCGTTGATATCGGCGTAGTAGGCCAGCGCCCTTTGCGTTCCCGTGCTCCGCACTTCCTGGGCGTAACTCAACTCTGTTTTGAACATAGCTCGCTTTACTCCATGTCCGCAATGGCATTGGAGAGCCGCGCAAGCATGTTGTTTTCGCTGGAGTGCGGGTACTCCCGACTGTTGCCTCTTCGGAAGGGCTGGGCTTCCAGCCACACGATCCACTCCTTCTCTTTGAGGTGCTCGATCACAATGGTTGCGGCAATTGTGATCGCTGCACTGACAACGGTCACGCGGGTGCACCAGAGTACGACGTAGGCCCTCTCGTACCAGATCGCGGCACTGATGCTTGCGCTGATGGCGCCAAGACCGGCAACGGAGCGCGCAACATAGGAACGCATGAGATCGCGGTCCCCTTTTCTCCCTGCCTTGGTCGCATCCACCGCATCCCATACCACGCCCCAGATCGAAGCGGCCGCCACATAGTGTGCGGCCCCCACCTTCAGCATGCGAATCTCACTGATGCTGGCCTCGTTCAATTGCGTCAGTCGCTGTATGTAGGTGGCATGGCCCTTTGCAATAGTCGGCGTCTTTGCGGCCAACCCCAATTCAGCCTCTGCCGCTGCGAGCAGCCCCTTTTCGTAGAAACTGTGGTTCATGGTCTGTACGTGCCCCACGACCGTGACCAGCGCCGCAGCAGCCATGGAGCCGGCACGCGGGTCGTCGCCGCGTTCATTGGCGTGCGCAATGACGGGCAGCAGGCTGAATATCTCGATCGAGGCCAGCACCGAAGGCAGCCGTCGCCCCACGGCCAGCTTGTCGGGGCCACCGCTTCTGGCAGTCCAGCGGCTCGCGCGCTCGTCAACCTTTTCTGCGCCACGCAACATCTCACGCTTCAAATTTCGTGCCGCGTCTGACGGGCTCTTGTTGCCCTGATAGACGCGGTTGTCTTGCAATTTTTCCAGTTCGAGTTGCTTGTCCGCGTTCGCCATCTGGGCGGCGTTCTTGCCCAGCCCCGTCGCCATGGCGGTCAGCTGCGCCGCCGCCAGCTTGCGCTCCCACTCGGTGACGGGATACTTTTCCAGGAAGAGCACGACGGCAGAACACCACACGGCATGGATGTTTGCCTCGGCCGTCTTAACGATCTGCTGCAAGGCCCGGACGCGATGCATCGCAGGGATGTTGGGGTTTATGGCTTTCCTGGCGTTGTCGATGATGCTTTGACCGGCCTTGATGGTCTTTGGCACGCGCCCCAGCGCTGCAACCATGTCGGCGTAGGCTTTTTGGCGCCGCATTTTTTCCTCGACGGAAGCGACGGACTCGGCACTGCTGGCCGCCGGCAGGGTATGGGTCAGGCTGGCTATGGCGACCTGCAACTCCTTGGTCACTTCATCGTTGTTGAGGCTGGCCATGCGCCAGACAATGTTCTGGGGAGAGGGGTCGAACAAGTCAAGGCCGCCATACCACTGGCGCCCGCGCGGGCTGGAGTCCATCGGAGAGAGCACGGCGCACAACTGCGCGGCGCAACGCACACCGTCTCCTACGTCCAGGCCATGTTGGTCGCGGCGGTAGCGTCCCAAGCTCTGCTCGTAAAAGGACTTGTGACAAATGCAGGCAATCAAGTCTTCCGTGAGCTTGTCCATCGCATCGTTGCGATCCTTGAGCTGCCTGGCGTGCGCCGCGTCGAACTTCGCCCGCTCGTCTGCGTCGTAGTGGGCCAACGTCTTTGCCATGGCATTCATCCCTTCGATGCTGCTGGCGATGTCGCGGTGGCTCGTCCGGAATCGAATCTGCTCATCGATCTCCTTGATGCGGTTTTGAATAAACACCTTGCCCGGAACCTGCTTGTAGGTGCCGTCTGGTTGACGCTCTTGCATCTGTGCCGGCGGCCATTGGGACAGGCGTTCCAGTTCGGCGCGCCGGGCTTGCAGCTTGTCGGTGCTCTCGTCATACAGGCCCATGGCTTTTTTCTGGAAAGCCCCCTGCATGGTCTTGATGGTCTCAGAGGCTGCCTGCTTCCACTGGTTGGTGACTTTGGGATTCTTGGTGTCGGTACCGTCTATCTCTTTGAGCCATGCGATGTAGGGAACGGCGGCGGTCGGCAGATGCAACGCCAGTTCTTGTGCAACGCCAATGGGGTCTTCGCAGGCAAGCACTGCCCCCTTGTTGGCCTTGAGGTATTCGGCCATTTTTCCAAGGCGTGGGCCATGGGCCACGCGGTACGGCAGATCGACAGTTTCGTGCAAATAGGCACCACTGCGGGCCGGCCCCACTGGGCCTGTTCCTGTCGGGTAGTGGTCGCCGGGATCGGGGCTGGTTTTGTCGGTGCGGTAGCCCTCGGAAACATGCCTGCCGTACTTCACTTCGGTGTGCGTTCCCCATTGGCGCTCGACGCCTGAGCCCATCAGTCCATAGTGTTGCTCGCTACCCGCCTTGAGCAAGGTCTCGTCGGACATGGCCTTGAACTCCATGAGCATGACGTCCAGGGTCGCGGGCAGCATGGTGTCGTCCTGATTGACGTTGCCCTTGGCCCAGCCCGCCACATCGAAACTCTGCATGAACCTTGTCGGCTCTTTGCCGATCACCGTCTTGAGGTGATCGGGGTCAACCGGGTCAGGGTGGAACATGAAATGGAGCTTGGTGATGGCATCGACATCCTTGATCCACACCAGACAGCGGTTGGCGCCCCACTCATTGGGGCGGCAAGCCGGCTCTGCAGATGCATTCTCCGGGTGCTCGATGTCGAACTTGGTGAGATAGCCATGCGGATGCACGGCATAGCCAAGCCACTCGGGATACCGTATCTCCGTTTCCAGCCGGATATACAGATAGCCGGTACGCAGCATGCGAACGTTGCAAATGGAGCCCTTGAGGGTGACACCGCTCGGCCGGGTTTTGAGTGTGCCGGCCGTCTTGAGTGCCTCAAGTGCGGCCATTCCGCTTTGGCTTGCGCTGAAGGCTGCGGCATAGCGCGTAAACAGAATCGGCAGCCCAGTTTGGGAGCACTGGTCGCAGGGGGTTACGTGGGGCATGGGTGTCAGCTTTGAGTTCGAACGGCTTACGCAAAGGATGTCGAGAAACAAGCATCGGGTCGGCGCTTGGTGTCGAGAATCCGGGCGGCGCAGCAACGCACGCACATCATTGGCTGAGATCGTTTGAAGCCTTCTGCCTGCCTGATTGGAGAGCCACGATCTCCGTGACTTTTTTGTTGGCATCAAACGAAGGAAGGTTTCCGGAGTGCAAACGAGAAAAACTCGGCACCCTCCAAGGGAGCGCCACTGCTCCAGTTGATGCTGGTGGCGCTGACCAACTGCAGCAAGTCCGGCTACAGCGCGATCGTTCTGCAACGCATCAAGGTCAACGCGCAGGCGATGCTATGGGTCGGCTGAGGCACTGCGGGCAACAAGCTCTGCAGCGCAGATCACCGCGCTGTCGAACAACGCGGCCGTGGGGTTCATCAAGGAATGGACTAGGACAGCGTAAGCGCGACCATCACGCAGGTGCTCCCGCTGTGAGCGCTCGTTCGGAGATCCGCTGACCACGACGATGCTGACCGTCACCGGGGCAACGGGCCGGAACGACCTGAGCGGCGGGCTCGAGGTGAGCTACTCGCCCCAGGACCACAGCGGCATCGACTTCGCGGACCTCGCGATCATCAGCGAAGGCCGCTTCAAGCGCTGACGCGCGCCCCGTTGCGTTACTTCGCGGCGGAAGCCGCGGCGGCCGGTGCCGATGCGCCAGGCGCCGGCGTGGCCGCCGGTGCGGGGGCGTGCGTCGTGTCGCCGCCGTGCTTCTCGCCGGACATGTCGATCTTGTCGCCGCCCATCGAAATCACATACAGGGCAATGGCGGCGAAGATGACGAAGCCGACAACGATTTTCCACATGGGTACTGTCTCCTGAGAAGTTGCAAAGGGGGAGGAAGAGGGCTCAAGAAAAAGGCCTCATGCCGCGGGGCATGAAGCCTCTTTGTTGAACGGAGGGCAGCCGCCGCGCGGCCCCCTCCAGATGCCGCCGATCAGTCGTTGGCGTAGATGTCCACGTCCTTGGTCTCGCGGATGAACAGCGTGCCGATCACCAGCGTGATGCCCGCGATGATGATCGGGTACCACAGGCCGTTGTACATGTTGCCGGTCGAGGCCACGATGGCGAAGGCGGTGGTCGGCAGCAGGCCGCCGAACCAGCCGTTGCCGATGTGGTACGGCAGGCTCATCGAGGTGTAGCGGATGCGCGTGGGGAACATCTCGACCAGCATCGCGGCGATCGGGCCATAGACCATGGTCACCAGCAGCACCAGCCAGAACAGCAACACGATGGTCAGCACCTTGTTGATCTTGGCGGGGTCGGCCTTGGACGGGTAGCCGGCGACCTTCAGGTCTTCGGCCACGCCCTTCTTGAAGGCGGCGATGGCCTTGACGCTGGTCTCGTCGAACTTGGAGTTCGCGACCACGCCGGTGGGCGCCTCGACGGTCTTGTCGCCGATCTTCACGACGGCCGCGGAGCCAGGCGCGCCGGCCACGTTCTCGTAGCTCACCGAGTTCTGCACCAGGTAGCGCTTGGCGATGTCGCACGAGCTCTTGAAGTCGATCTCGCGGGCCACGGGGTTGCCCTGGAACGAGCAGGTCTTCGGGTCGGCCGTCACGGTGACGCCGGCCGTGGCCTGTGCACGGGCCAGGTCGGGGTTGGCGGCTTCGGTCAGCATCTTGAAGACCGGGAAGTAGGTGACCACGGCCAAGAGGCAGCCGGCCATGATGATCGGCTTGCGGCCGATCTTGTCGGACAGCGTGCCGAACACCACGAAGAAGGGCGTACCCAGCAGCAGCGCGGCGGCGATCATCAGGTTGGCCGTGGTCGCATCGACCTTGAGCTGCTGCGTCAGGAAGAACAGCGCATAGAACTGGCCCGAGTACCAGACCACGGCCTGGCCGGCCGTGAGGCCGATCAGCGCCAGGATCACGATCTTCAGGTTCTTCCACTGGCCGAAGGATTCGGCGAGCGGTGCCTTCGAGGTCTTGCCCTCGGCCTTCATCTTCTGGAAGGCCGGCGACTCCGACAGCGTCAGGCGGATCCACACCGAGATGGCCAGGAGCAGGATGGAGACCAGGAACGGAATGCGCCAGCCCCACTCGCCGAACGCCTGCTCACCGAGCCAGGTGCGCACGCCCAGGATCACAATCAGGCTCAGGAACAGGCCGAGCGTGGCCGTGGTCTGGATCCACGAGGTGTAGGCACCGCGCTTGCCGTGCGGCGAGTGCTCGGCCACGTAGGTGGCAGCACCGCCGTACTCGCCGCCGAGCGCCAGGCCCTGCAGCATGCGCAGCGCGATCAGGATCACCGGCGCCGCGACGCCGATGGTCGCGTAGCTGGGCAGCAGGCCGACGATGAAGGTCGACAGGCCCATGATCAGGATCGTCACCAGGAAGGTGTACTTGCGACCGATCATGTCGCCCAGGCGGCCGAACACGATGGCGCCGAACGGACGCACCAGGAAGCCGGCGGCGAACGCCAGCAGCGCGAAGATGAAGGCCGCGCCCGCATCCAGGCCGCTGAAGAACTGCTTCGCGATGATCGCGGCGAGCGAACCGTACAGATAGAAGTCGTACCACTCGAACACGGTGCCGAGCGAGGAGGCGAAGATGACCTTCTTCTCCTCCGCGGACATGGGCCGGGGGGCCGGATGCGGCACTCCCCTTGAATCTAGCGTGGCTGCCATCGTCGTCTCCTGGTGTGTATGTATGCGTCCATCGGTTCCCGGCATTCGGGACCGTGGGGCATTCTTGGAGGCGCGACTGACCCGAGGCTTTCGCGAAACTGAACGGGCGCTTACGGTTTAGGGTGAAACCCGCGCTGCTCGTTTCAGCTTGTAAGAAACAAGGACCCTGCGCGGGTTTGTCCTCAGTCCTTGCTGCGAAGCAGCAAAAAAGCCTCAGCTCTTGCGCAGCAACGAGGGCCGCTGGTCGGCGCCGGTCCATTGCGGACCGTCGAACCAGGCATCGCCCTGCAGGTAGGCGCGCAGCATCGCCAGACCGTCGAAGCCCCAGAACAGGCGCCCGTCGACCACGTAGCACGGCACGCCGAACACGCCCTGCGCCACGGCCTCGTCGGTGTTGCGCTTGAGCAGGGCCTTGTTGTCGTCGCCGTTCACGTCGCGCTTCGGTTGCAGCTGCGCGGTGAGCGCAGCCAGCCGCGTGGCATCGCCCGCCTCTTCGCCGCCGCGCCACACATGGCGAAAGAGGGTCTCGGCCGCGAGGCGGCTGATGCTGCCGTCGTCGCCCGTGGCCACCGCCAGGCGCAGGTGCGGCAGCGGGTTGTAGGGGTGCGAGGCCGGCATCTCGATGGGGATGCCGTGCGCCTGGCCCAGCCACAGCACGTGGCGGTAGGTCCAGCTGCGCTTGGAAGGAATCTCGGCCGGCCCGAGCTGGCCGTGGTGCTTGAGCAGCGCACCCAGCAGCACCGGCTTGTAGGCCACGCTCACGCTCAGGCCTTCAAGCGCCTCGGGCAGGTGCTCGAACGCCAGGTGCGCGTAGGGCGAGATGAAATCGAGATAGAAGTCGATGTGCTTCATGCGTCGTGGTCTCCTGTGGTGGGTTCGGGCACGCGCCAGATGCCGGCCTGGGCCCGCAGTTCGATCGCGCGCCACACCTGGCGGCGGCTGTCGTCTTCCATCTTGCTCCAGCCGGCGATCTCGGGGATGGTGCGGAGGCACCCTTCGCAGAAGCCGCTCAGGCGGTCCATGCGGCACACCGACGAGCACGGCGAGGGCACCTCGCCCGCCATGCGCTGCACGGTCCCGGCGCGCTCGGCGAGCGCATGCGCTTCGTCGAAGTTCACACCACGTCGGCCACCGGCGCGCCGGTGAGCTTCTCGAGATCGGTCGGGTGCAGCTGGAACACGGCGTGCGGGTGACCCGCGGCGGCCCAGATCTCCTCGAAGCGGAACAGCTCGCGGTCGATCAGCACCACGGGCTTGGTCACATGGCCCACCGGCGACACGCCACCGATGGTGAAGCCGGTGCGCGCCTTCACGAAGTCGGCGTCGGCGCGGCCGGTCTTGCCGACGATGGCATCGACCTTCTTCTCGTCGACGCGCTTGTCGCCCGAGGTGATGACCAGCACCGCCGCCTCGTCGCTCTTGCGGCGGAAGATGATGCTCTTGGCGATCTGCCCGACCGAGATGCCCAGCGCGTCGGCGGCCTGCTGCGCGGTGCGGCAGGCGTCGTCGAGCATGCGGGGCGCATGGGGATGGCCGGCGTCCTGCAGCACGCGGGAGACGCGCTGGACACCTTCAGGGAGGGAATGGAGTTCGGAGCCGCACATGGCAAGTTCTTCGAGGTTCGTGGGGGCGTTCGCCCTGCGTTGCAAGGCCCCGAGCATACGGAAAAGCCCCGCGCACCGGCGCCGCCGCCCCCATCCGCCCTTCAACCCCGGCGCACCAATGCGGAGAGCGCCGGCGCACGACGCCCGTGCGCGGCGCGCCGGCGCCGGTCCGCTTTCGGTGCGCCACCGGCCGATGAGGCCCGCCGCACGGGCTTTTGAGCGCGGCACGCTTATTGCTGAACAGGGTTGCGACCCACCGGCTTCTGCGGCGGGTTCGCAGTGCCTCCGCTAACGACGGCGGGGTTCAAGCGCACCGATGGCCGCCCGCCGCCGGTTCGTCTGCTCCAACCCATTTCGCATCCGTTCCGTCGCGGGGGCCCCAACGACGCTGTCTGTTCGACAGCGGCTGAGGGGGCGCCTTCCAGGGCCGGTTGCGTGCAGGACCCCCAATGAAGATCGCAGTCATCGGCCACGGCATGGTCGGCCACAAGTTCCTCGAGCAACTCCACACGCTCGGCATTCCCGACGCACAGGTCACCGTGCTGTGCGAAGAGCCACGCCCGGCCTACGACCGGGTGCACCTGTCCGAATACTTCTCCGGCAAGACGGCCGACGACCTGTCGCTGGTCGAGCCCGGCTTCTTCGAGCGCAGCGGCTTCACGCTGCGCCTGGCCGCGCGGGCCGTGGCCGTCGAGCGGCGCAACAACACCGTCACCACGGCCGACGGCGAGGTCATCGCCTACGACAAGCTGGTGCTGGCCACCGGCTCCAACCCCTTCGTGCCGGCCGTGCCGGGCCGCGACCGGCCGAACTGCTTTGTCTACCGCACCATCGAGGACCTGGACGCCATGAAGGCCTGCGGCGCCAAGTCGCGCAGCGGCGTGGTGGTGGGCGGCGGCCTGCTGGGCCTGGAATGCGCCAAGGCGCTGCGCGACATGGGCCTGGAAACGCACGTGGTCGAGTTCGCGCCGCGCCTGATGGCGGTGCAAGTCGACGAAGGCGGCGGCCGTGCATTGCGCGGCAGCATCGAGGCGCTGGGCCTGCACGTGCACACCGGGCGCAACACGGTGGAGATCGTCGACGGCGCGAGCGCGCGGCACCGCATGGTGTTCGCCGACGGCACGCACCTGGAGACCGACATGATCGTGTTCTCCGCCGGCATCCGCCCGCGCGACGAACTCGCACGCCAGAGCCTGCTGGCCGTGGGCCCGCGCGGCGGCGTGGCGATCGACAGCCACTGCCGCACCAGCGACCGCAACGTCTACGCCATCGGCGAATGCGCGGCGTGGAACGAACAGACCTTCGGCCTCGTCGCGCCGGGCTACGACATGGCGCGCGTGGCCGCCCGCCACATCGCCGGCCAGGACGACGCGGCCTTCACCGGCGCCGACCTGAGCACCAAGCTCAAGCTGATGGGCGTCGACGTGGCCAGCATCGGCGACGCGCACGGCAAGACGCCGAAGTCGCGCGCCTACCAGTACATCGACGAGCGCAAGCAGGTCTACAAGAAGATCGTGGTGAGCGAAGACGGCAAGCAGCTCTTGGGCGCGGTGCTGGTCGGCGACGCCAGCGAGTACGGCACGCTGCTGCAGCTGGCGCTCAACGGCATCGCGCTACCCGACGAGCCCGAGTTCCTGATCCTGCCGTCCAGCGACGGCAAGGCCAAGCCGGGCCTGGGCGTCGAGGCCCTGCCCGACAGCGCGCAGATCTGCTCCTGCAACAGCGTCACCAAGGGCCAGATCTGCGAGGCCGTGGGCCAGGGCGTGTGCACGCCCGCCGAGATGAAGGCCTGCACCCAGGCCGGCGCCACCTGCGGCGGCTGCGTGCCGCTGGTCACGCAGGTCATGAAGATGGAAATGGCCAAGCGCGGCATGGCCGTGAACAACCACCTGTGCGAGCACTTCCCCTACTCGCGCCAGGAGCTGTACCACCTCATCCGCGTGGGCGAGATCCGCAGCTTCGCCGACCTGCTGTCCAAGCACGGCAAGGGCCTGGGCTGCGACATCTGCAAGCCGACCGCCGCGAGCATCTTCGCCTCGTGCTGGAACGAGTTCGTGCTCAAGAAAGACCTGGCCGGCCTGCAGGACAGCAACGACTACTTCCTGGGCAACATCCAGAAGGACGGCACCTACTCCGTGGTGCCGCGCATGCCCGGCGGCGAGGTCACGCCCGAGGGCCTGATCGCCGTGGGCCAGGTCGCGAAGAAGTACGGCCTGTACACCAAGATCACCGGCGGTGCGCGCGTGGACATGTTCGGTGCGCGCGTCGAGCAGCTGCCGGCCATCTGGGAAGAACTAATCGCCGCCGGCTTCGAGTCGGGCCATGCCTACGGCAAGTCGCTGCGCACGGTGAAGAGCTGCGTGGGCTCCACCTGGTGCCGCTACGGCGTGGACGACAGCGTCGGCCTGGCCGTGGAACTGGAGAACCGCTACAAGGGCCTGCGCGCGCCGCACAAGATCAAGTTCGGCGTGTCGGGCTGCACCCGCGAATGCGCCGAGGCGCAGGGCAAGGACGTCGGCATCATCGCCACCGACAAGGGCTGGAACCTCTATGTGTGCGGCAACGGCGGCATGAAGCCGCGCCATGCCGAGCTGCTGGCGAGCGACCTGAGCAAGGCCGACCTCATCCGCATGATCGACCGCTTCCTGATGTTCTACGTGCGCACGGCCGACCGCCTGCAGCGCACCAGCACCTGGCGCGAGAACCTCGAGGGCGGCCTCGACTACCTCAAGGGCGTGCTGCTGCAGGACACGCTGGGCCTGGGCGCCGAGCTCGAGGCGCAGATGCAGCACGTGGTCGACACATACCAGTGCGAATGGAAGACCGCGGTGAACGACCCCGCCACGCGCCAGCGCTTCCGCTCCTTCGTGAACAGCGAGAAGCCCGACGAGCACATCGTCTTCGTGCAGGAGCGCGGCCAGAACCGTCCCGCACGCCCCGAAGAGCGCCGCGAAACCAGCGAAGCCTGAGCGACCCACAAGGAAGAAAACCCACCATGACCACAGACACCCAGACCTGGACCGCCGTGTGCGCCGCCGGCGACATCCTCCCCGACACCGGCGTGTGCGCGCTGGTCGACGGCGTGCATGTCGCGATCTTCCGCGTCGGCCAGGGGCCGTCGCTCTTCGCCATCGACAACGTCGACCCGAAGGCCGGCGCCAGCGTGCTCTCGCGCGGGCTGGTCGGCAGCCTGGGCGAGCGCATCGTCGTGGCCTCGCCGCTCTACAAGAACCACTTCGACCTGCGCAGCGGCGAATGCCTGGAGGCGCCCGAGCACTCGGTGCGCGCGCATGCGGTGCGCGTCGAGGACGGCCGCGTGCTCGTCGCGCTCGCCTGACGCCGCTTCGCCCTCTTCCGTTTTTTTCAGCCTCTCTCCAAGGACCCCGAATGGCCTACCTCGCCCCTGCCGAATTCGTGACCAAGATGGTCGACGCCGGTGAATCCAAGCTGCTGATGTCCACGCGCGACACGCTGATCCGCTCGTACATGGCCGGCGCCATCCTCGCGCTGGCCGCGGCCTTCGCCGTGAGCATCACCGTGAACACCGGCAATGCGCTGGTCGGCGCCATGCTGTTCCCGGTCGGTTTCATCATGCTGTACCTGCTGGGCTTCGACCTGCTCACGGGCGTCTTCACGCTGGCGCCGCTGGCCGTGCTCGACAAGCGCCCCGGCGCCACCTGGGGCGGCGTGATGCGCAACTGGAGCCTGGTGTTCGTCGGCAACTTCGCCGGCGCGCTCACCGTCGCGGTGTTCATGGCGATCATCTTCACCTTCGGCTTCAGCGAGGCGCCCAACGCCATCGGCGAGAAGCTCGGCCACATCGGCGAAGGCCGCACCGTCGGCTATGCGGCGCACGGCGCGGCCGGCATGCTCACGCTGTTCATTCGCGGCGTGATGTGCAACTGGATGGTCTCGACCGGCGTGGTCGCGGCCATGATGTCGACCACCGTGTCGGGCAAGGCCATCGGCATGTGGATGCCCGTGATGGTCTTCTTCTACATGGGCTTCGAGCACTCGATCGTCAACATGTTCCTGTTCCCCGCCGGCCTCATGCTGGGCGGCAAGTTCACCTTCATGGACTACCTGATCTGGAACGAACTGCCCACCGTGGTCGGCAACCTCGTCGGCGGCCTGACCTTCGTGGGCCTCACGCTGTACGCCACGCACTACAAGACGGCGGCCAAGCGCGTCGCCGGCTGAGCCACCGCATCGTTCGCATGCCCGCGCCGCCGCGCAAGCAGCTGCGCGTGACGCTCGGCCAGCATTCGCTGGCGGGGCTTCACGCGCCGGTCAACCAGGACTTCCACGGCGCCATGCTGCCCGAGGGCGCGCTGCTTCTTTCCAAGGGCATCGCCGTGGCGCTGGCCGACGGCATCGGCTCCAGCCGCGTGAGCCAGGTGGCGAGCGCGGCCGCCGTGCGCGGCTTTCTCGACGACTACTACGCGACCTCCGACACCTGGTCGGTGCAGCGCGCGGCGCAGCGCGTGCTGGGCGCCACCAACGCCTGGCTGCATGCGCAGACGATGCGCAGCGACGCGCGCTTCGACAAGGACAGCGGCTACGTCTGCACCTTCAGCGCGCTGATCCTCAAGGGCCGTGACGCGCACCTGCTGCACGTGGGCGACGCGCGCATCCACCGGCTGCATGCCGGCGCGCTCGAACAGCTCACCGAGGACCACCGCGTGCGCGTGTCGTCGGCCGAGTCGTACCTCGGGCGCGCGCTGGGCGCGGGCACCCATGTCGAAATCGACCATCGCTGCTGGCAAGCCGAGGTCGGCGAGGTCTACCTGCTGGCCACCGACGGCGCCTACACGCACCTGGACGCCGCCGCCGTGCACGAGGCGCTGGCGCTGCACGCAGACGACTTCGACGAAGCAGCGCGCTGGCTCGCAGAGGCTGCGCGCACGCGAGGCAGCACCGACGACATCACCGTGCAGCTGCTGCGCATCGACGAGCTGCCCGACGCCGCCGCGCCGCCCGCGCAGTTGCAGCGCGAAGGCCTGGCGATGCCGCCGGCGCTGGCGCCGCGGGCCCGCTTCGAGGGCTTCAGCCTCGTGCGCGAGCTGCACATGAGCGCGCGCAGCCACGTCTACCTGGCCACCGACGACGCCACCGGCCAGCCCGCCGTGCTGAAACTGCCGTCGGTCGACCTGCGCGACGACCCCGGCTACCTCGACCGCTTCGTGCTCGAGGAGTGGGTGGCGCGGCGCATCGACAGCCCGCACGTGCTCAAGGCCAGCGCCGTCGAGCGCCCCCGCGCGCACCTGTACGTGGCCATGGAGTACGTCGACGGCCACACGCTCGCGCAGTGGATGGTCGACCACCCCCGGCCCGACCTGGACAGCGTGCGCGGCATCGTCGCGCAGCTGGCGCGCGGGCTGCAGGCGCTGCACGGCAAGGAGATGCTGCACCAGGACCTGCGGCCCGAGAACGTGATGATCGACCGCACCGGCACCGTGAAGATCATCGACCTGGCCGCGACCCACGTGGCCGGCCTGGCCGACGGCAGCGGCGAGGCCCGCGCGCTCGCCATCGAAGGCACGCTGCAGTACACCGCGCCCGAGTACTTCACCGGCCACGGCGGCAGCGCGCGCTCCGACCTGTTCTCGCTGGCCGCGATCGTCTACCAGATGCTGTGCGGGCAGCTGCCCTACGGCCTGCAGGTGTCGCGCATCCGCACGCAAGCCGATGTGGGGCGCCTGCGCTATGTGCCCGTGCGCCACCTGCGGCCCGAGCTGCCCGCGTGGGTCGATGCCGTGCTGCAGAAGGCGCTGCACCCGCAGGCCGCGAAGCGGCAGCAGGCGGTGTCGGAGTTCGCGCACGACCTGCGCGCGCCGGGCCCGGAGTTCTGGAGTGCGCGGATGCCGCCGCTGATCGAGCGCCGCCCGGTGCTCTTCTGGCAGTGCACCACCGTGCTGCTGGCCGCGGCGGTGGTGGTGCTGCTGGGGCTGCGCGCCTTCGGGCGCTGAGAGGAAAGAAGGCTCAGCCGGCCCGCTTGGTGCGGATCGCCTTCGAGGCGCGCGAGTTCGGCTCGCGGCCCAGCGCTTCGCTGATGTACACGCCCGCGTCGATGAGCTTGTCCAGGTCGATGCCGGTGGCGATGCCCATGCCGTGCAGCATGTAGACCACGTCTTCGGTCGCCACGTTGCCCGTCGCGCCCTTGGCGTAGGGGCAGCCGCCCAGGCCGGCCGAGGACGACTGGAAGTTCCACACGCCCAGCTCGAGCGCCGCCAGCGTGTTGACCAGCGCCTGCCCGTAGGTGTCGTGGAAGTGGCCGGAGATGGCGTCGACACCGAAGTGCGCCAGCGTGGCCTCCATGGCCGCCTGCACCTTGCGCGGCGTGCCCACGCCGATGGTGTCGGCCACGTCCACGCGCTGCACGCCGATGCCCTTCATCAGTTGCGCGAGGTAGCCGACCTTGGCCGGCGCGATCTCGCCTTCGTAGGGGCAGCCCACGGTGCACGACATCGCGCCGCGCACGGCGATACCCTTGGCGCGCGCCGCTTCGACCACGGGTGCGAAGCGCTCGATGCTCTCGGCGATCGAGCAGTTGATGTTCTTCTGGCTGAAGGCCTCGCTCGCGGCGCCGAACACCACGATCTCGTCGGGCCACTCTTCGCGCGGCGCGGCAATGGCGGCCTCGAAGCCCTTCATGTTGGGCGTGAGCACCGAGTAGAGAACGCCCGGCTTGCGCGTGATGCCGTGCATCACTTCGGCGTTGTCGGCCATCTGCGGCACCCACTTGGGCGAGACGAAGCTGGTGACCTCGATCTCTTTCAGGCCGGCGTCCTGCAGGCGGTGCACGAGGCCGATCTTGACTTCGGCGGAGACGGGTTGCTTTTCGTTCTGGAGGCCGTCGCGCGGACCGACGTCGACGAACTTGACCTGGGCGGGGAGTTTCATGGGATGTCTCTGGTGTCGCTGTCGCGGGAGGGTGATGAAAAACCGGCTTCGATTGTCCGACACATGGGCTTGCGCTGCTTGGTACACAAGTCGCGGAAGGTAGCAATGCGCGCCTGTGGGGTTGCAAATGGTGCCAACCGGTCGGCCCCGCAGGAAAACAGCCGCTAGACGGTCTCGCGCTGCGCGAAGCCGTCGGGCAGATCGCTCGTGGCGTCGGCCTCGGTCACATCGACCGCCGCCACGCGCGCACCGGCCGGCCCCTGGCGCGCCCAGTGCACCAGCGCCTCGACCGCATCGGCCTCGCCGGCCACGAGCGCTTCGACCTTGCCGTCGCGCCGGTTGCGCACCCAGCCGCGCACGCCGAGCCGCTGCGCGGCCTGCACCATCGACCAGCGATAGCCCACGCCCTGCACGAGGCCGTGGACGACGAGATGGCGGGTGATGGTGGCGTGGGCATTCATGGAAAGTGGGTCAGTACGACTTCGGCAGCCCCAGTGCCTTTTCGGCGATGAAGTTCAGGATCATCTGCGGGCTGACCGGCGCGATGCGCGGGATGTAGCTCTCGCGCAGCAGGCGCTCGACATGGTATTCCTTCGCGTAACCCATGCCGCCGAGCGTGAGCACGGCGTTCTGGCAGGCGTCGTGCGCCGCCTCGGCCGCGAGGTACTTGGCGGCGTTGGCCTCGATGCCGCAGGGCTCGCCCGCGTCGTACAGCGTGGCGGCCTTGAGCATCATCAGGTCGGCCGCCTCCAGGTTGGCCCAGGCGCGCGCGAGCGGATGCGCCACGCCCTGGTTCTGGCCGATGGGCCGGCCGAACACGACGCGCTCCTGCGCGTACTGCGAAGCGATGCGCAGCGCGGCGCGGCCGATGCCGATGGCTTCGGCCGCGATCAATATGCGCTCGGGATTCAGCCCGTGCAGGATGTATTCGAACCCGCGCCCTTCCTCGCCGATGCGGTCTTCTTCCGGCACGTTGAGGCCGTCGATGAAGAGCATGTTCGAGTCGACCGCCGCGCGCCCGAGCTTGTGGATCTCGCGCACCTCGACCTTGCTGCGGTCCAGCGCCGTGTAGAACAGCGTGAGTCCCTGCGTGGGCTTCTTCACCTGGTCGATGGGCGTGGTGCGCGTGAGGATCAGCATGCGGTCGGCCACCTGCGCGGTCGATATCCAGATCTTGCGGCCGTGCAGCAGGTAGCTGCCGCCCGGCTGGCGCACCGCCTGTGTCTTGAGGCTCGTGGTGTCGAGCCCCGCGTCGGGTTCGGTCACGGCGAAGCAGGCCTTCTCGGTGCCCGCGATCAACGGCGGCAAAAAGCGCACGCGCTGCGCCTCGGTGCCGAACACCACCACCGGGTTGAGCCCGAAGATGTTCATGTGCACCGACGACGCGCCCGACATGCCTGCGCCCGATGCGCTGATGGCGCGCATCATCAGCGCCGCCTCGGTGATGCCCAACCCCGCGCCGCCCTGCGCCTCGGGCATCGCGATGCCGAGCCAGCCGCTTTCCGCGACGGCGCGGTGGAACTCGTGCGGGAACGCGGCGCGCTCGTCGTGGTCGCGCCAGTAGTCGATGGGGAAGTCTTCGCAGAGGCGCTCGATGGCCGCGACCAGCGAGCGCTGGTCTTCGTTCAGGGAGAAATTCATTCGCTGTCGTCTTTCGCAGGTTCCGGTTGCAGGGTGACGCCGCGCGCGAGCATGCGGTCGATGTCGTCGTCCGCGTAGCCCGCTTCGCGCAGCAGCTCCACGCTCTGCTCGCCGATGCGCGGTGCGGGGCGGCGGATCGATGCGGGCGTGGCGCTGTAGCGCCCCACCGGCGCGAGCGTGCGGATGCGGCCTTCGCTCGGGTGATCGAATTCGGGAAAGAAATCGACCGCGCGCAGGTGCGGGTCGTCGAGCAGGCTCTCGGTGCTGTGCAGGCGCGCGACCGGAATGTCGGCCGCTTCCAGCACCGCCATCCATTCGTCGCTGCCGCGCGTGGCCATCACCTCGGCGACGAACGCGTAGACCGCGCCGATGTTCGCGGCGCGCGCCGTGTGCGTGCCGAACATCGGCGAAGTGCGCAGCTCGGGCCGGCCGATCACGTCGAAGAAGGCCTGCCAGTGCTTGTCGTTGTAGATGAGCACGCTGAGATGGCCGTCCGCCGTTGCATAGGGCTTGCGGTGCGGTGCGAGCAGGCGCGCGTAGCCGGTAGGACCGAGCGGCGGCTCGAAGCTGTGGCCGCCGAGGTGATCGCCCATCACGAATTGCGAGAGCGCCTCGAACATCGGCACTTCCACCGCCTGGCCCTTGCCGGTGCGTTGTGCGCTCAGCACGGCGGCAAGCAGCGCGATGGCCGCCTGCAGGCCCACGGCGCGGTCAGCCAGCGTGACGGGCGCGTAGCGCGGCGCATCGCCGCTCTGCTGCGCGAAGAGCGAGGCGACGCCTGCTGCGCCCTGGATCAGGTCGTCGTACGCGGGTTTGCCGGCGTACGGGCCTTCTTCGCCGTAGCCGAACGCGCCGAGATAAACGATCTTCGGATTGACCGCCGCCACGGCGTCGTAGCCGAGCCCGAGGCGCGCCATCGCCTGCGGCCGCGTGTTGTAGATGAGCGCATCGCAACCCGCTGCGAGCCGGAGGCACGCCTCGCGGCCCTCGGGTTGCTTCAGGTCCAGCACGATCGAGCGCTTGTTGCGGTTCAGGTGCATCGCCATCGCGCCCATGCCCGCGTGGCGCATCGGCCCGACCGCGCGCAGGTTGTCGCCCGAAGGCGGCTCGACCTTGATGACGTCGGCGCCGAGGTCGCCGAGCGTCTGCGTGGCGTACGGCCCCATCACCACGGCCGTGAGGTCGAGGATGCGGATGCCCTGGAGCGGGCCGGCGGCGGAGGTGTCGTGCGAACTCATTCGGGTTGAATGCCCGCGGCCTGGATCAGCTTCTTCCACTTCGCGAGTTCGGACACGGTGAACGCACCCAGTTCTTCCGGCGTGCTGCCGAACGCATCGAAGCCCAGCTTGCTCACCCGCTCGCGGAACACCGCGCCGTTCGCCATGTCCGACAGCGCCTTGTTCAGCTTCAGCACGATGTCGCGCGGCGTGCCGGCCGGCGCGAACACGCCGTTCCACGACGTGATGTCGAAGCCTTTCAGCTCGGGCGTGTCGGCCAGCGGCGGCAGTTCGGGAAAGAGCTTGGTGCGCTCCTGCGTGGTGACCGCAATCGCGCGCATCTTGCCAGCCTTCACCGTGGCGAGCCCCGCGGCAAGGTCGACCACCATCATCGACACCTGCCCGCCGATCAGGTCGGCAATCGCGGGCGGCGTGCTCTTGTAGGGCACGTGCAGCATCGGCACGCCGCTCATGCGCGAGAGCGTGGCGCCGCTCACGATGCCGGTGCTATTGCCGCTCGCATAGGTCAGCTTGCCGGGGTTCGCGCGGCCCCAGGCCAGCAGCTCGGCCACGGTCTTCACCGGCAGGTCATTGTTGACCACCAGCATGAACGGCAGGTTGCCCATGCGGCTCACCGGCGCGAAGTCCTTCACCGGGTCGTAGGGCAGGTGCTTCATCAGGCTCGGGTTGGCCGAGTGCGTGGTGTTGGTGGTCATGAAGAGCGTGTAGCCGTCGGGCGGCGCCTTGGCCACCGCCTCCGCACCGATCACGCCGTTGGCGCCCGCCTTGTTGTCGACGATGACCGAGCCCTTCAGCGCCTCGCCCAGCATCTGGCCGGTGATGCGCGCGACCGCGTCGGTGCCGCTGCCGGCCGCGAAAGGCACGACCAGCCGGATCGGCAGCTTCGGGTAGCCGCCGTCCTGCGCGAAGGCCCAGGGCACGGCGCCCGCGAGCCCCGCCGCGGCGCCGATGGAAATGAAACGGCGGCGGCTTTCCACCGCGACTGTTTCTGTCGCGTTCTTCGTCTGCATGGTTTTGTCTCCGGGTGGTTGTCGTTCAGGGCCGGATCACGCGCTCCGGCAGTTCCTCGTACGGCGGGCTGTAGATCACCAGCACGCGCACCGGCTCGTCGCTCACCACCGTGAAGGTGTGCATCGCGTCGGCCGGAAAAAAGCAGCTGTCGCCGGGGTGCAGCTCCTGCCGCTGGCCGCCCACCTCGGCGACCGCGCGGCCTTCGAGCATGTAGCAGACCTGCTCGATGCCCGGGTGCGCATGCGGCAGCGCGCCCTTGCCCTTCTGGATGTGGCCCACCAGCACCTCGAGCTGCTTCGCGCCCACGGTCTCGGGGCCGATCAGCCGCTTGTTCAGCGTGCCGGTGTGGTTGGCCGGGTGGTAGCCGGTGATCTCGTCCTCGCGGACGAAGTAGCGCGCAGCGGTGGCAGTCATCGGGGGCTTTCTGTCTTGGGTTCGATCGCGAGGCAGGCCGAACGCAGCATCGCGGCGATGTCCTCGATGCGCGGCTCCACGCGGTAGCGCGGGCCGGCCACCGAGATCGCATAGGCCTCGCCGCCGATGCGCAGCGGCCAGGCCAGGCCGATCAGGTCAGGAATGCTTTCGCCGAGGTTGCCGTACCAGCCGCGCGCGGCCGAGCGCTGGAGTTCGGCTTCGATGGCATCGGCGGTGGTGAGCGTGGCGTCGGTCAGCGGCAGGAGCGCCGTGCTGTCCAGGAGCTTGCGACGCGCCTCGGGTGCGAGCGTGGAGAGCAGCGCGCGGCCCAGCGAGTTGGCATACGCCGGGCGCGTTTCGCCCGACTCGGCGGTGTAGCGGATGCGCTGCGGCGCGCTCAGCACGTCGAGGTAGACGACATGGTCCGCATCGCGGAACTTGCCGAACACCACGGTCTCGCGGGCGGCATCGCGCAGCTCCTCGAGCGTGGCCTTCACCCGGTCGAGCACCGGGTCGTGCGCGGCAATGACCTGCGCCATCGCGAGCAGCCTGCCCGTCGGGTAGTAGCCCTGGCGGCGGCCGGTCTCGTACATGTAGCCCTGCTCTTCGAGCGTGCGGATGAGCCCGAGGCAGCTGGACACCGGCATGTCGAGCAGCCGCGCCATCTCGGACAGCGCCAGCGGCTGCTTCTCCCGGGCAAAGAGCTCGACGATCTCGATCACGCGAAACGCTGTTTTCACAACCATGAAGAAATTTTCTCGTATGTGAAAAACAAAAGCGTCGGGGTTTTCCCCCGCCGGCCGCGTGTCAGCCGGACCGTCGTCGTCGGCGCACGGGGGTCAGTAGCCGCGGACGGGATCGACGATGCCGGCGATCGGCAGGCCCTGCTCCATCGCGCGGATCTTCCCGGCGATCTGGGCGATGGACTCCTCGCGCAGCGTGCGCGCCGAGCCGTGCGGCGTCACAGTGATCTTCGGATGCCGCCAGAAGGCATGGTCGGCCGGCAGTGGCTCGACCTGGAACACGTCGAGCGTGGCGCCCGCGAGCTGGCCGGCGTCGAGCATCGGGATCAGGTCGTCTTCCACCAGGTGGCCGCCGCGCGCGATGCTGATGAGGTAGCCCTCGGGCTTGAGCTTGCCCAGCGTGGTGCGGTTCAGGATGCCGCGCGTGGACTCGGTCAGCGGCAGCAGGTTGACCAGCACGCGCGTGGAGGCCAGGAACTCGTCGAACTGCGCCTCGCCGCTGAACACCTGCACGCCGTCGATGGCCTTGGCAGAGCGGCTCCAGCCGAGCACCGGAAATTCGAACTGCGCCACGGCCTTGGCCACGCGCTCGCCGAGCACGCCCAGACCCATGATGCCGACCGGGAAGTCGCGCCGCAGCTTCGGCTTGCGGTAGCTCCACTTGCCCTCGCGCGCATCGGCCTCGTACACGTCGAATTCGCGGAAGTGGCGGATGAGCGTGTGGCACACGTACTCGGCCATCTGCACCGACATGCCCGCGTCGTCGAGCCGCACGATGCGCGTGTGCGCCGGCACCTTGAGCTTGAGCAGCGCATCGACGCCCGCGCCGATGTTGAACAGGCCGCGCAGGTCGGGCTGCTCGTCGAGGAACTGCTGGGGCGGCGCCCACACCACGCCGTGGTCGGCCTGCGGCGCGCCAGGCGCCCAGGCTTCGATGGTGGCTTCGGGGAGTTCGGCCTTGAGGCCATCGATCCAGGGATCGGGACGGTTGTCGGTGAGGTAGACGGAGATTCGCATGGGCAGCATCTTAGAAGGCACCGGCTTGTTGCGTCGCGCGCCATCTCCTATGCTCGACCGCATTCAGCCACCCAGGAGACACCTTCCATGATCAAAGTCAGCGTGATGTACCCCCACACCCCCGGCGCGCGGTTCGACCACGACTACTACCGCGACCAGCACATGCCGATGCTCAAGGCCCGCATGGGCGACGCCTGCCTCTCGTACACCATCGACAAGGGCCTGGGCGGCGGCGCACCGGGCTCGCCGCCCACCTACGTCGGCATGTGCCACGTGTTCGCCGAATCGGTCGAGTCCTTCCAGAAGGCCTTCGGCCCGCACGTGAAGGAGATCATGGGCGACGTGAAGAACTACACCGACATCGCGCCGGTGATGCAGATCAGCGAAGTGGTGGTGGGCTGACGGGCTCCTGCCCCAGGTCTTTCGGAACGCGGGCCATCAACCCCACGCCCGGCACATAGCCCCGGTCCGCTTCGTCGAACTGCGTCGGGTCGACACTCCACGCATCGGCAAGCGCCGTGACGTCCTCTTCGCCGGGCATGACGCTGCGGCCACTCGGGCGGACCTGCCGGCCGGCGTCGCGCCGCGACATGCCTGAGGCGACCAGCGCGTCCTTGCGCGCCATCTCTTCCTCGAGCAGTTCCGAGAGCCGGTCGCGCGCGTCGACCGGCGACAGCCCGCTGAGCACGGCGAAGCCCAGCGCGGCTTCCTCGGCGCTCTGTGCACCCACGTTGGCATAGACCTCGCCGCTGCTGCCCGCATAGCTGAACTGCCGCCCAGGCTCGCCGCGCCTTGCGCGCGCCCAGGCGACGAAGTCGGCGACACGGTGGCTGCCGAAGAACTGCGCTTCGCCGAAATGCTCCTTCAGGCGCGTGAAGATCACGTCGAAGGCCTGCCCGATGCCTTCGAGGCGGTCCTCCGGGTACACGGCGGGATACGGCAGGCCGCCCCCCCACGAGCAACACCCAGCCGTCGACGGGCGGTGACGCAAACACCCAGGGGGCCTGGCCGTCGAACACCCGGCGGTAGGCCGCCGCGATGCCGGTGTGCCAGTTGGCCGGCCCTTCGGACTCCCATCCGAGGGCATCGAGCACCTGCGCGGGGTCCGAGGCGCGCACGGCAAACCAACAGACCTTGTAGCCGAAGGGCTCCGGCAGATCGGGTGTCGTGTCGAACTGCGCCGGAGGTTCCTCGACGGGTGGCGCGGGCGGGTTCCGTGGTGGAGGCTTCGAGGGCGTCGGGGGCGCCGAGGCCCATGGGGCGGCGATCAAGCGCGCCATGGGTTGGGCGGGTTTGACGTCGAAGGTGTAGCGCAGTGCGGGGGGCGCTGAAGATGGCGGCGCCGGTTCAGGTACTGCCGGCGCAGGTGCGGGCACAGCCGCCTCGTCCTGCGCCTTCCCCAGGCCCAGCCCCGCAAGAAACTTCCGAAATCGACCCGCCATGCGGCCCCTCCTTCTTGTCGTGCGGCCGCGCTGTGTCAGGCGCGGCCGGCGCGCAGTGTCTCACGCCACCTTGGCGCGACGACGACGCCACAGCACCCGCACCAGCCACCCCACGGGCAGCACCACCAGCAGCAGCCACGGCAGGGCAGCGGCCACGAAGGTGATGAGCGCGCCCACGCTTTCGGCCAGCACGTCGCCCGCGTTGCGCAGCGCGTGCGCCATCGGGCTGTAGCCGTCGCTGCCGCTCACCAGCGCGCGCTTGGGCGTGAACTGGATCTGGATGTGCTGCTTGCTGGTCTGCTGCGCCAGCACCTTGCGCTGGGTGGCGATGGCGTCGAGCTCGGCCTGCGTGTCCGACAGCGTGCGCTGGATCGCCAGCAGGTCGGCCATGGTGCGCTTGGTGACGGTGTCGCGCAGCATGACGCGCAGGCTGTCGCGGAACTCGGTGCGGTTCTTGATGCGGGCCTCGACGTCGATCACCTCGGAGGTCTTGTCCTCGCTGGTGGTGGTGTGCGAGACCACGTTCGCCACGCCGGCCAGGCCGCCGAGCAACTTGTCGACGTCGGCGGGTTCCACGCGCATCTCGAGCAGGGCGTTGCCCGGCTGCTGCGGCGTCTCGCGCAGCAGCGACGACGACAGCAGCTCGCACTTCAGCGTTCCGCACAGGTCGCGCACCTTGCCCCAGGCGTCGGCCAGTTGTTCGGCCGGGACTTCGACGTTCAGGTCCTGGCGCACGGCCAGGAAGCGCTGCAGCGCGGTCTCGCCGCTGCCCTGCCGCGCCTCGTCGGACTGCGACGCGGCGATCTCGGCCTGCGGCGCACGCGCCCTCTGTTCCTTCATGGCCATGCCGCCGCCGTAGCCCATCGGCGGCGCCTGCATGGGCGCAGGCGCGGAGGCCGGCGCAGCCGACTCGGCACTGTGCTGGCGGTCGCAGCCAGCCAGCGACAGGGCAGCCGCCAGGGCCAGCAGGACAGCGCCCGCGCGGTGGCGCACAGCGGCGCGGGAGGTCGACACGGAAAGGGTGCGGCGGCTCATCAGGACTCCTTGAAAAGAATGACTACCACCGCTGATACGGGCGACGACCCGCAACGGGGTTAAGCCGCCGCAGCCATTCGCAACAATTCGTCGCCTTCCGCCACCTGCTCGCCCGGCGAGAACATCAGTTCTTCCACCGTGCCGTCGGCCGGCGCGGCGATGGTGTGCTCCATCTTCATGGCTTCCATCACGGCCAGCGGCTGGCCGCGGCTGACCTTGTCGCCGGCCTTGACCGCGAAGGACACGACCTTGCCGGGCATCGGCGCCGTGAGGCGGCCGCCTTCGGCGTGGGTGTCGCCCGCGTGGGCGAGGCGGTCGATGGCCGTGAGGCGCGTGGCGCCCTTCGCCGCGAACACGTGGGCGGTGGCGCCGTCCAGGTGCACGTCGAGGGTCTGGCGCGTGCCGGCGAACTCGAGCTCGAACTCGCCCGTGGGAAAGCGCCCGACGGTGAGCGGGCCTTCGACACCGCCCACTTCGAGGTTCAGGCCACCGTCGCGGCGGTAGGTCAGCAGTGCGCTGTGCTCGGCGCCGCGGAACTCGAAGTCGAAGCGGCGCTTGTACTCGCCATGCGCACGCCAGCCGTCGCGGCGCTCGAAGGGGTCGGGCAGCTGCGTCGGCCACTCGGTGACCAGCGTGCGCGTGATGGCGGCGGCCGCGGCCAGCGGCAGGCCCAGCGGCTCGCGGTCGAACAGCACGGCGCGCTCGCGCTCGATGAGCGCGGTGTCGAGGTCGGCCTTCGAGAACGACTCGGTCGCCAGGATGCCGCGCAAAAACTGCACGTTGGTCGACACGCCCACGATCTGCACCTGCGCCAGCGCGGCGTCGAGCCGGGCCAGCGCCTCGGCGCGCGTGCTGCCGTGCACGATGAGCTTGGCGATCATCGAGTCGTAGAAGGGCGAGATCTCGCCGCCTTCGCGCACGCCGTCGTCGATGCGCACGCGGCTGCGCTGGAAGGCGGTGGCCTGCGGCTTGCGGTACACGCGCAAGGTGCCGGTGGCGGGCAGGAAGTTGTTGTCGGGGTTCTCCGCGCAGATGCGCGCCTCGATGGCGTGGCCGTGGATCTGCAGTTCCGATTGCTTGGCGGGCAGCGGCTCGCCCGAGGCCACGCGCAGTTGCCACTCGACCAGGTCGAGGCCGGTGATGGCTTCCGTCACGGGGTGTTCGACCTGCAGGCGCGTGTTCATCTCCATGAAGAAGAAGTTCATCTCGCCGCCTTCGCGCTGCTCGACGATGAACTCCACCGTGCCCGCACCCACGTAATTCACGGCGCGCGCCGCGGCCACGGCCGCATCGCCCATCTGCTTGCGCATCGCCTCGGTCATGCCAGGCGCGGGCGCCTCTTCAAGCACCTTCTGGTGGCGCCGCTGCACCGAGCAGTCGCGCTCGAACAGGTAGACGTAGTTGCCCTGCGTGTCGCCGAACACCTGGATCTCGATGTGGCGCGGACGCTGCACGTACTTTTCGATCAGCACCGCGTCGTCGCCGAAGCTGTTGATGGCCTCGCGCTTGCACGAGGCCAGCGCGGCCTCGAAGTCGGCGGCCTTGTCGACCGCGCGCATGCCCTTGCCGCCGCCGCCGGCGCTGGCCTTGATGAGCACCGGGTAGCCGATGCGGTCGGCCTCGCGCTGCAGCAGCGCCGGGTCCTGGTCGGCGCCGTGGTAGCCGGGCACCAGCGGCACGCCGGCCTTTTCCATCAGCTGCTTCGACTCGGCCTTCAGGCCCATGGCCTTGATCGCCGAGGGCGGCGGGCCGATGAAGGCCAGGCCGGCGTCGGCGCAGGCCTGTGCGAACTCTTCGTTCTCGCTGAGGAAGCCGTAGCCCGGGTGCACGGCTTCGGCGCCCGTGGCCTTGGCGGCCTCGAGGATCTTTTCCCAGCGCAGGTAGCTGTCCTTCGGGGCGCTGCCGCCGAGGTACACCGACTCGTCGCAGGCGCGCACATGGTTGGCGTGCGCGTCGGCATCGGAGTACACCGCCACGGTGCGAACGGCCATGCGACGTGCGGTTGCTGCGACACGGCAGGCGATCTCGCCACGGTTGGCGATGAGGATCTTCTTAAACATTCGGAGTGTCTCCCGGAGGATTCTTTTTCAGTTGAAAGGCGGACGTGACGCCCGGATCGGGCCGGCCACTGAAGATGCGTGCCACGCGGCTGAACAGCGCGCGCAAGAAACGCCAGCTCTTGCGGATGAGCCACACGCTGAGCACGAGCACGAAGACGAACAGCACCAGAAAGACCAGCGGATGCGCCACCGCGAGCCACAGCCCGGCCGGCACCATCGAGTCTTCGACCAGCGACGCACCCACGTTCGAGAACGGTTCGGGCGAGGTGTTGATGGCCGCGCGCGTGGTGGCCTTGGCCGCATGCGCCGTGGCCGCGAAGCCGCCGCCCAGCAGCGCCGCGACGACGGCCATGGCGCCGTGGTCGGCACCGAACACGCTGGCCGCGAGCGCCGCGCCGGCGGGGATGCGGATGGCGGTGTGCACCACGTCCCACAGCGAGTCCAGGCCCGGGATCTTGTCGGCGAAGAACTCGACGAACACCATGAAGCCGCTGACCGCCAGCACGATCGGATGCGCGAGCATCTGCAGCCCCGCGGGCAGCGGCACCCAGCCGAAGTAGCCGACCAGGCCGGTCAGCAGCACGACGAGGTACAGACGCACGCCGCTGGCCCAGCCGATGGCGGCGGCCAGTGCGAGCAGTTGCGGCATGTCGAGTGCGTTCATGGCGGTCCTTGGTTGGCTGTCAGCCGGCGAGCCAGGACGGCTTGCGCTTCTGTAGGAAGGCCTGCACGCCCTCGCGGCCTTCGTCGCTGGCGCGGATGTCGGCGATGCCTTCGACCGTCTTGGCGATGAGCGCGCTGTCGATCTCGCGGCCGGCCACGTCGGCGATCAGCTGCTTGCAGGCGCGCACGGCGGCGGGGCTGGCGCCGGTGAGGGCCTTCAGCAGCTCGTCGACCTTGGCGTCGAGCGCGTCGGCGGCCACCACTTCATGCACGAAGCCGATGCGGTGCGCCTCGGCGGCGGTGAAGCGCTCGGCCGTGAGGAAGTAGCGCTGCGAGGCGCGCGGGCCCATCGCACGCAGCACGTACGGGCTGATGGTCGCGGGCACGAGGCCGATCTTCACTTCGCTCAGGCAGTACCACGCGGTGTCGACGCTCACGGCCATGTCACACGCGGCCACGAGCCCCATGCCACCCGCGTACACGTCGCCCTGCACGCGCGCGATGGTGGGCTTGGGGCACTCGGCAATGGTGCGCAGCATGTCGGCCAGCTTGCCCGCGTCGGCGAGGTTCTCGCCCCGCGTGTAGTCGGCCATGCGGCGCATCCAGTTGAGGTTGGCGCCCGCGCAGAAGGCCGGGCCGTTCGCGCCGAGCACGACGGCCTTGACCTGCGGTGCGGCGCCGGCTTCGAGGAAAGCCTGCGTCAGCTCGGCGATCACGACGTCGTCGAAGGCGTTGCGCGCGTCGGGCTGGTCGAGCCAGATGCGTGCCACCGCGCCGTCGATGGCGAGGTTCAGCTTGGTGAAGGTGCTGCTCATGCGGTGCCCCTGGTCACATGCGGAAGATGCCGAACTTGGGTTCGGGGATTGGCGCGTTGCGCGAGGCGGCAAGGCCCAGTGCGAGCACGCGGCGCGTGTCGGCCGGGTCGATGATGCCGTCGTCCCACAGGCGCGCGGTGGCGTAGTAGGGGTGGCCCTGGTCTTCGTACTGCTGGCGGATCGGGGCCTTGAAGGCTTCTTCCTCGTCGGCGCTCCAGCTACCGCCCTTCAGTTCGATGCCGTCGCGCTTCACGGTGGCCAGCACGCTCGCGGCCTGCTCGCCGCCCATCACGCTGATGCGCGCGTTGGGCCACATCCAGAGGAAGCGCGGGCTGTACGCGCGACCGCACATGCCGTAGTTGCCGGCGCCGAAGCTGCCGCCGATGATGATCGTGAACTTGGGCACGTTGGCGGTGGCCACGGCCGTCACCATCTTGGCGCCGTGGCGCGCGATGCCTTCGTTCTCGTACTTGCGGCCCACCATGAAGCCGGTGATGTTCTGCAGGAACACCAGCGGGATCTTGCGCTGGCAGCACAGCTCGATGAAGTGCGCGCCCTTCTGCGCCGACTCGCTGAACAGGATGCCGTTGTTGGCGATGATGCCGACCGGCATGCCCTCGATCTCGGCGAAGCCGCAGACCAGTGTGGCGCCGAAGCGAGCCTTGAACTCGTGGAACTCGCTGCCGTCGACGATGCGCGCAATGATCTCGCGCACGTCGAAGGGCTTGCGCGTGTCGGTGGGGATCACGCCGTACAGCTCTTCGCGCGGGAAGTCGGGCGCGCGCACCGCGGTGCCTTGCGGCGTGTCGGCGGCCTTCGCGTTGAGGTTGGCCACCGCCGAGCGCGCCAGCGCCAGCGCGTGCAGGTCGTTCTGCGCCAGGTGGTCGACCACGCCCGACAGGCGCGTGTGCACGTCGCCGCCGCCCAGGTCTTCGGCCGACACGACCTCGCCGGTGGCCGCCTTCACGAGCGGCGGGCCGCCCAGGAAGATGGTGCCCTGGTTCTTCACGATGATCGATTCGTCGCTCATCGCCGGCACGTACGCGCCGCCGGCCGTGCACGAGCCCATGACCACCGCGATCTGCGGGATGCCCTGGGCGCTCATGTTGGCCTGGTTGTAGAAGATGCGGCCGAAGTGATCGCGGTCCGGGAACACCTCGTCCTGGTTCGGCAGGTTGGCGCCGCCCGAGTCCACGAGGTAGATGCAGGGCAGGCGGTTCTGCTCGGCGATCTCCTGCGCGCGCAGGTGCTTCTTGACCGTCATCGGGTAGTAGGTGCCGCCCTTCACGGTGGCGTCGTTGCACACGATCATGCAGTCGACGCCGTTCACGCGGCCGATGCCCGCGATGATGCCGGCGCCCGGTGCCGACTCGGCCCCCTTGGCATCGAGGTACATCGCATGCGCGGCCAGCGGCGCGATCTCGAGGAAGGGCGTGCCCGGGTCGAGCAGCTCGGCCACGCGGTCGCGCGGCAGCAGCTTGCCGCGCGCCGTGTGCTTGGCGCGCGCGGCCTCGCCGCCGCCCTGCTCCACTTTCGCGAACTGCTGCTGCAGGTCGTCGACCAGCGCGCGCATGGCGGCCGCATTGGCCTGGAAGTCGGCCGAACGCGCATTCAGTTTGGTTTCGAGTTTGCTCATGCTGTCTTTTCTTGGCTGAGACCGAGCTGCTCGGTCATGGCGTCGCGGATCTTGAATTTCTGGATCTTGCCGGTCACCGTCATCGGGAACTCGGAGACGAACTGGATGTACTTGGGCACCTTGTAGTGCGCGATCTGGCCTTTGCAGAAATCGCGGATTTCGGTGTCGGTGGCGCTCTGGCCAGGCTTGACGATGATCCAGGCGCACAGCTCTTCGCCGTACTTCTTGTCGGGCAGGCCGACCACCTGTACGTCCTGCACCTTCGGGTGGCGGTACAGGAATTCTTCGATCTCGCGCGGGTAGATGTTCTCGCCGCCGCGGATCACCAGGTCCTTGATGCGCCCGACGATGTTCACGTAACCCTCGGCGTCCATGGTGGCGAGGTCGCCGGTGTGCATCCAGCGCTCGGCGTCGATGGCTTCGCGCGTCTTGGGCTCGTCTTCCCAGTAGCCGTGCATCACCGAGTAGCCGCGCGTGCACAGCTCGCCCGACTGGCCCGGCGGCATGATCGCGCCGGTCTCGGGGTCGATGATCTTCACCTCGAGGTGCGGCTGCACGGTGCCCACGGTCGACACGCGGCGGTCGAGCGGCGTGTCGGTGCTGCTCTGGCAGCTCACGGGGCTGGTCTCGGTCATGCCGTAGGCGATGGTGATCTCGCCCAGGTGCATCTCGTTGACCACGCGCTTCATCACCTCGATGGGGCACGGCGAGCCGGCCATGATGCCGGTGCGCAGGGTCGAGAGGTCGAACTCCTTGAAGCGCGGATGGTCCAGCTCGGCGATGAACATCGTGGGCACGCCGTGCAGGCCCGTGCACTTCTCGGCCTGCACGGTCTCGAGCACCGTGAGCGGGTCGAAGCCGTCGTTCGGGTACACGATGGCCGAGCCGTGCGTGAGGCAGGCCAGGTTGCCCAGCACCATGCCGAAGCAGTGGTACAGCGGCACCGGAATGCACAGGCGGTCGGCCGGCGTGAGCTTCATGCACTCGCCGATGAAGAAGCCGTTGTTCAGGATGTTGCGGTGCGTGAGCGTCGCGCCCTTGGGAAAGCCCGTGGTGCCGCTGGTGAACTGGATGTTGATGGGGTCGGTGGCCTTCAGCGTCTTCTGCGTGGCGGCCACGCGCGCGTCGGCCGCATCGCCGCTGGCCAGCAGTTCGCTGAAGCGGCGCATGCCGGGCTGCTCGTCGCCCTGGCCGGGCTTGTCGATCCAGAAGGTGTGCTGCAGCAGCGGCAGCTTGGCCGGGCCCAGCTCGCGCAGCATGCCCAGGTAGTCGCTGGTCTTGAACTGCGCCATCGTCACCAGCGCCTTGCAGCCGACCTTGTTGAGCGCGTACTCGAGCTCGGAGGTGCGATAGGCGGGGTTGATGTTCACGAGGATCAGGCCGACCTTGGCAGTGGCAATCTGCATCAGCACCCAGGGCACGTTGTTGTGCGACCAGATGCCCACGCGGTCGCCGGGCACGAGCCCCAGGCTCAGCAGCGCGCTGGCCAGCTTGTTCGATGCGGCCTGCAGTTCGCGGTAGGTGAAGCGCTGGCCTTCGTGGCGGCTGACGAGGGCTTCGCGTTCAGGCTGCTTCTCGACCATGTCGTTGAAGAAGTCGCCGATGGCTTGCTCGATGAGGGGGACGTCCGTGGCGCCTTGGGCCAGGCTCTGCGTCAGTGGCATCGTCTTGTCTCCTTGTCTGGCGCCCTCTCCCTGCGGGGAGAGGGTGGGGTGAAGGTGTGCAGCGCGGCTTATGCCGTTTCGGAGAACAGCTCGCGACCGATCAGCATGCGCCGCACTTCGCTCGTGCCCGCGCCGATCTCGTACAGCTTGGCGTCGCGCCACAGCCGCTCGACCGGGAAGTCCTTGGTGTAGCCCACGCCGCCCAGCGTCTGGATCGCCTCGCCAGCCATCCAGGTCGCCTTCTCGGCCGAGTACAGGATGGCGCCGGCCGCGTCCTTGCGGAAGGTGCGCGCATGGTCGTTGCGGTCGCAGGCCTTGCCCACGGCGTACACGTAGGCGCGGGTGGCCTGCCAGGTCGAGTACATGTCGGCGATCTTGCCCTGCATCAGCTGGAACTCGCCGATGCTCTGGCCGAACTGCTGGCGCTCGTGGATGTAGGGGATCACGGCGTCCATGCAGGCGGCCATGATGCCCAGCGGACCGCCCGAGAGCACGGCGCGCTCGTAGTCCAGGCCGCTCATCAGCACCTTGGCGCCCATGCCTTCGCCGCCGAGCACGTTCTCTTCGGGCACTTCGCAGTTGTCGAAGAACAGCGGGAAGGTGTTGGAGCCGCGCATGCCGAGCTTGTCGAGCTTGGTGCCTGCCGAAAAGCCCTTGAAGTTCTTCTCGACGATGAAGGCCGTCATGCCGCGCGCGCCCATTTCGGGTTCGGTCTTGGCGTAGATGACCAGCGTGTCGGCGTCGCCGCCGTTGGTGATCCACATCTTGCCGCCGTTGAGCACGTAGTAGCCGTCCTTCTTGTCGGCCTTGAGCTTCATGCTCACCACGTCGGAGCCGGCGTTGGGCTCGCTCATGGCCAGCGCGCCCACGTGCTCGCCGCTCACCAGCTTGGGCAGGTATTTCTTCTTCTGCGCTTCGCTGCCGTTGCGGTGGATCTGGTTCACGCACAGGTTGGAGTGCGCGCCGTACGACAGGCCCACCGAGGCCGAGGCGCGCGAGACTTCTTCCATGGCCACGATGTGGGCCAGGTAGCCCAGCTCGGTGCCGCCGAATTCTTCCTTCACCGTCATGCCGTGCAGGCCCAGCTCGCCGAGCTTTTGCCACAGGTCGTGGGGGAACAGGTTGTCGCGGTCGATCTCGGCGGCGCGGGGCGCGATTTCGTTGGCGGCGAAGTCCTGGATCGCGCTGCGCAGCGCGTCGATGTCGTCGCCCAGGTCGAAGTTGAGGCCGAAATCGTGCATGAGTCTTGTCTCCTCTGAAGGGGTCGGCGCGCAGGGCTGCCCGCGCGGATGGCGCTTGAAAAAACGCAGCTTACGCCTCGTGGCGCCGCAATTGGCGCCACAATGGTTGCAAATTGCGCCACGACCGATGCCCTCCACCACGTCGTCCCCCGCCTTCCTGCGACCCGCCCGCGCCGTCACGCCGATGGCCTTCGTGCGAGCCATCGTGCAAGGGTATGCCCGCTACGGCAAGGACCCCGCGCAGGCCCTGCAGGCGGCACAGATCGCGCCGCGCGAACTGGCCCGCCCGGGCGCGCGGGTGACGGCCGCGCAGTTCGAGGCGCTGTCGGGCCACGCGATGCAGGAGCTGGACGACGAGGCGCTGGGCTGGTTCTCGCGCCGCCTGCCCTGGGGCAGCTACGGCATGCTGTGCCGCGCCTCGCTCACCTCGCCCGACCTGGGCGTGGCCATGAAACGCTGGTGCCGCCACCACCGCCTGCTGACCGAGGACATCACGCTCGCGCTGGAGGTGGCGGGCGGCGTCGCCACGCTGCGCATCACCGAGAACCGCCCGCTCGACCCCGCGTTCCGCGAGTTCTGCCTGGTGACCAGCCTGCGCTTCATGCACGGCTACGTGTGCTGGGCCATCGACTCGCGCATCTCGCTGCGCCAGGCCACCTTTCCGTTCGCGGCGCCGCCGCACCGCGACGCCTACCCGCTGATGTTCACGCCCGACGTGCACTTCGACGCGCCGCAGGCCAGCATCAGCTTCGACGAGCGCTACCTCGCGCTGCCGCTGCTGCGCGACGAGCGCGCGCTGCGCACCATGCTCAAGCGCGCCCTGCCGCTCACGGTGCTGCAGTACCGCCGCGACCGCCTGCTGGGCCAGCGCGTGCGCGAACTGCTGCGCGCGCGCGCTGGCGAGGCGACCACGGCCGAGGCGCTGGCGGGGCTGCTGAATGTGTCGGGGCGCACCTTGCACCGGCAGCTGCATGAGGAAGGCACCTCGCTGCAGGTGCTGAAGAACGAGGTGCGGCACGAGCTGGCAGTGGAGCAGCTGCGCCGGACCACGCGGCCGATCAAGCAGGTGGCGCTGGCGGTGGGGTTCCGCAACGAGAAGAGTTTCTCGCGTGCGTTCCTGCAGTGGACGGGGCACGCGCCCCGGGATTTTCGGCAGCTGGGGTTGTAGCGCGCTTGTTCAGGGCGCGTGCCCAGGCCACCGGGTACTTCCCTCCGCGAATGTCCCCCGGGCTTCGCCCTCCTCCTTGATTTCGCTGCGGGAAGCACCCAGTGTCCTGCGCACGGGAAGCAGCGCCGGTGTGCGGCCGATCAACAACCGCACTGCCCCACGCTCACGTCGATGGGGTGCCTTGCGCGGCGAAATCAAGGAGGAGGCCGCAGGCCGGGGGACATTCGCGGAGCAAGGCTCCCCGTCGGCGGGAGCGTCGCCCTGGACAACGAACGAAACTCAGGCCGGCGAATCGATCAACGCCAGCGCATCGGCGATCGACTGGCTGTCTTCCGGCCGCACCAGCTTCGCGACCTGTTGCCCGTCGCGCATGAACACCAGCGTGGGCCACAGCCGCACGTTGAACGAGCGGCCCAGCGGACGGCCGCTGCCGTCTTCCACCTTGATGCGGCGCACGTTCGGGTACTTGGCAAAGGCCTCGGCAATGTTCGGCTGCGCGGCCTTGCAGATGCCGCACCAGTTGGTGCCGAACTCCACCACGGCCGGGCCCTGGAGCGCGTCGATCTCGCTGCGGTCGGGTTGCTCGGTCTGGTACTCGGAGGTCATGGGCAGGGTCCTTGCGAATTCGTGGGAAGGAGCGCATGCAGGCGACGGGCGCGCCACACGCTGACGGGCGTCATTGCACCAGAAACTCAGGCCGTCTGCAGGCCGTAGCCGGCCAGCAATGCGGGCAGCTCGGTCATGTCGCTGAACACGGCCACGGCACCCGCGGCACGCAGCGCGCCCGGTCCGCTGTGGCCCGACTCGCCCGTGCTGTAGCCGAACACCGTGGCGCCCGCGGCCACACCGGCCATTGCGCCGGTGACCGTGTCTTCGACCACCGCGCAGCGCGTCGGATCGACACCGAGCGCTTCCGCCGCAGCCAGGTACACGTCGGGATGCGGCTTGGAGCGCGGCATCTCGTGGCCGCTGAAGATGCGGCCCTCGAAGCAGTCGAGCAGGCCGACCTTGGCCAGTTGCAGCTCGACCTTGTGGCGGTCGGCGCCCGAGGCGCAGGCGATGCGACCCTTGAGCCGCGCGTGGATCTCGCGGATGGCGGCGGGCGCATGGGGAATGGCGACGAGGTCGCGGTCCAGCGCCTCGTTGCGACGGGCGCGGAAGCCGCGCAGCCAGTCGTCGGTGATCTTGAAGCCCGTCTTGGCCTCGATGAGCGCCGTTTCGTCCTTCACGGCCTTGCCGGTGAAGATGTTCATCGATTCCTCGGCCGTGAGCTGCCAGCCGAGCTCGCCGAGCATGTCGGCAAGCACGCGGTTGGTGATGGGTTCGGAATCGACGAGCACGCCGTCGCAATCGAAGAGAACGGCGGAAAAGGGGAAAGGGGTCATTGCGAGGCTGGAGTTCAGAGGTCTGGCCCCATGGTAGCAACGCCCCCTTTCCGCACGGGCAGACTCAGGCTATCGGGTCATTCACGGCCTCAGGCGACGGGGCGGATGGGGATGTAGATCTCGCCGCCGCCGGCCATGAATTCTTTCGACTTCTCTTCCATGCCCTCGGCCATGGCAGCCGCCTCGGCCACGCCCTTCTTGGCCGCGTACTCACGCACCTCCTGCGTGATCTTCATCGAGCAGAACTTGGGGCCGCACATCGAGCAGAAATGCGCCACCTTGCTCGAATCTTTCGGCAGCGTCTCGTCGTGGAATTCGCGCGCCGTGTCGGGGTCCAGGCCCAGGTTGAACTGGTCTTGCCAACGGAACTCGAAGCGCGCCTTGCTCAGCGCGTCGTCGCGCGAGCGCGCGCCCGGGTGGCCCTTGGCCACGTCGGCCGCGTGCGCGGCGATCTTGTAGGCAATGATCCCCTGCTTCACGTCGTCGCGGTCGGGCAGGCCCAGGTGCTCCTTGGGCGTCACGTAGCAGAGCATGGCCGTGCCGGCCCAGCCGATCATCGCGGCGCCGATGGCGCTGGAGATGTGGTCGTAGCCCGGTGCGATGTCGATGGTCAGCGGGCCGAGCGTGTAGAACGGCGCTTCGTGGCAGTGCTTGATCTGCTCGTCCATGTTGGCCTGGATCATGTGCATCGGCACGTGGCCCGGGCCTTCGATCATGGTCTGCACGTCGTGCCTCCAGGCGATCTGCGTGAGCTCGCCCAGCGTGCGCAGCTCGGCGAACTGGGCCTCGTCGTTCGCATCCGCACCGCTGCCGGGACGCAGGCCGTCGCCGAGCGAGAAGCTCACGTCGTAGGCCTTCATGATGTCGCAGATGTCCTCGAAGTGCGTGTAGAGGAAGCTCTCCTTGTGGTGCGCGATGCACCACTTGGCCATGATCGAGCCGCCGCGCGACACGATGCCCGTCATGCGGTCGGCCGTGAGGTGGATGAACGGCAGGCGCAGGCCCGCGTGGATGGTGAAGTAGTCGACGCCCTGCTCCGCCTGCTCGATGAGCGTGTCGCGGTAGATTTCCCAGGTGAGGTCTTCGGCCACGCCGCCCACCTTTTCGAGCGCCTGGTAGATCGGCACCGTGCCGATGGGCACCGGCGAGTTGCGCACGATCCAGTCGCGCGTGGTGTGGATGTTCTTGCCGGTCGACAGGTCCATGACGTTGTCGGCGCCCCAGCGGATGGCCCACACCAGCTTCTCGACCTCTTCCTCGATGCTCGAGGTGACGGCCGAGTTGCCGATGTTGGCGTTGATCTTCACCTTGAAGTTGCGCCCGATGGCCATCGGCTCGACCTCGGGGTGGTTGATGTTCGCGGGAATGATCGCGCGGCCGCGGGCCACCTCGTCGCGCACGAACTCGGGCGTGATGATGCGCGGAATGCTCGCGCCCATCGGGTTGCCCGCCACGCGCTTGGCGCGCTCCTCGTTGGCCAGGTACTCGGCCATCCACTCGCGCTTGCCGTTCTCGCGCAGGGCCACGTACTCCATCTCGGGCGTGACGATGCCGCGGCGCGCGTAGTGCATCTGCGTGACGTTGGCGCCCGACTTCGCGCGGCGCGGCGTGCGCTGCAGCGCCGAGGCACCGGCGCGCAGCTCGGCCAGGCGCTGCGCGTCGCGGTCTTCGTTCTTGGCGCCGTCGTCCAGCGCGTGGTGCGTGCGGCCTTCGTAGCTTTCGGTGTCGCCGCGCTCGATGACCCAGGCGCTGCGCACGTCGGGCAGGCCGCGGCGCACGTCGATCTCGACCTTCGGGTCGGTGTAGGGGCCCGAGGTGTCGTACAGGGAGACGGTTTCACCGTTGGTCAGCGCCACGTCGCGCACGGGCACGAACAGGTCGGGCCGGCTGCCCGGAATGACGCACTTGTGCGAGGCGGGAAAGGGTTCGCGCGTCAGCGACAGCAGCGAGGTGAATTTGTCGGGGGCATTCATCGGGAGGCACTCCTTGTTGAGGGAAAGGGTGCTCCGCAATCGCTCAGTGGACCTCGGGAGGCCCGCCACCAGAAAAGGGAGTGACGGACCGAAGTCAGGGAGTGCAGCTCTTCTTACGCCGGTATGACCCGGATCAAGTTCGCGGGTCGGCAGCTTTGCCATCTCAGCACGCCACATGCGTGCACCCCGGAGCGGGGCCGATTGTGCGGGCCGAAGCCCGCCGCCGTCAACCCGGGGGCTGGTGCAGGTCGCCGTCGACGTAATACCAGCGCTCGTCCTCGCGCACGAAGCGGCTGCGCTCGTGCAGGCGGAACGCCACGCCCGTCGCGCCTCGCTGGCGGGCGACGAACTCGACCTCGGCGTGGTCGGCGTCGAGCACCGAGCGCGAGCGAATGTCCAGCCCCAGCCATTTCACGCCCGGCTCGAACTCGACCGACGCCGGCCGCTTCGACGCATGCCAGGTGGCGAGCAGGTAGTCGGCACGCGCCAGCACGAAGGCCGAATAGCGCGAACGCATCAGCGATTCGGCGTCGGGCGCCGGCGTGTTCTCGAAATCGTCGAGGTAGCGCCCACAGCACAGGGCGTAGCCAATGGGCTTGTCGCGACGGTCGGTGCGGCCGCAGGGGCAGGGGCCGGGAGTGGGGTCGGTGGCGCTCATGAAGGGCTCTATTGGAACACTTGGCGCGGCGGGGGCTGAAGGGGGCTTCCGGGCATGCCCGCTTTGCGAGGATCTGCCAGGGCTAGAGGCGCCGGGGCCTCTTGCGCCAATGGCTTGTGCCGCTAAAGTCGTCCGGCGTTTCGTTCCTTCAAGCTGAACACCAAAGCATGCTTTTGCGATTCCTCAAGCTGTTCTTCCTGCTCGCTGCGACCCTCTCCTTGGGCGTCTTTGCCTTTCTGCACGGATTCAACGCATGGCGCGCCGGACAAATCGTTGTCACGCGAAGGGGACGCGACCCCTTTGTCGCAAGCGCCGATGGTGCATTTCCCACCACGTTCAATATGGAAGTGTGGGGATGGATGATCATCGGGGGCGCTGTTGCCCTTTGCGGCATTGCAGGCGTCGTCAAGCTCCTCATCAACACGCCGGACCAGCGACGCACGATGCTGACCCGTATGGATGGCGTCTCGCGTCGCGAGCGCAGCAGTGACATGGACATTCCGTGGTCGGTTGGGCTTGCCATCGTCGGGGCGGTTGTGGCGTTTTTTCTCTACTTGGGATTCAGAGTTCACGCGCAATAGGTTCTTCTGACCGCAGCCGGCCTCGATCAGACCTTGCAATGCCCAATCAAATGAACTCAGCATATAGCTCAGAGTCGCTCTGGATTGCGGCCCTATCCGACGGTGACTTCGCCCGTTTCATGGCGCTGCTTGCGCACGGTCTGACGATCGGTCAACGGGTACTTTGCTACGACAACAATATCGAAGGGACTCGGCAGCTCAACGAGGCCAACCACCAAGTGGCCGGGCTCCTTGTCGATCACTTCGACGGCCGTCCGCGGCGGATTTTTGAGCCGCTCCTTTTCAAGCTGACTGATGCCCAAGCAAGATTGCAAGGCGCTCAGGCCTGGACCTATGCGAAGAGCCACTTTGGCGCCTAACGGCCAGTTGCGGTCCTTCGTCACGAACTCCTGGTTCGCGAACACCCTAAGCTCGGTGCACAACAGCGAAAGTCGGCCAAACAACAGGCGCACGCAGTGGATGAGATCCAGCAGATCCTCATGAACCGCGGCTACTGATGCGTGTGCCCCGACCACAAGGGGCAACAGTGGATCATTCCCCTGCCTGATGCTGTGCGACGGCCTTGGCATCGGCGCGTTCGGCAAACAGGTATTCGAGCTTGCAGGAGCCAAATTCGCGCTCGAGCTCCCGCTGGCGGACCGGGTGGTTTCCGAACCGAAAGCTGCTTTTGGAGTCGGCCGAAGTGGGGATGCGATACACGCCGTAGCTTCGAGGGGACGTGAGCCGCCCATTCGGCCGCACACTGGAGGGGCTAATAGCGCGAGTAATGATGTGCTCGATCGACGTCATGCTGCGCAGAATGCACGATCAGCAGGGATGCGCCAAGGGACAAATGTCCCGAATCTGGCTAGGTGGAGGCTCCTCTGCTTTCAGCAATACCTACAATTTTTCCTTGGCGACATACGCGCCGTTCTAAGAACAGATGGAGCTTGCCCGGATCATCTAGCAATCGAGGATGGAGGAAACACATGAGTGACTGGGAATTTCTTTACGAGATGAACGAGCGCGGCTACAGCGCAGAAGACATAGCCGACGCTGCTGCCTGTGGCGTCGCGCCTTGGGAGTGGAAGTACATCGACAAGGAGTGGATCAACGATCAACTCGAAGATGAGCCGGAAGACGACGCCCATTCCGTCAAGCCCTTCCAGAGCAGAGAGGGCTTCCCTTTCAGCGTGCCAGAGCAAATAGAGATTTTCCAAGACTTGGTTGACTGCGCTGCGCGCCACTTCCAAAACACAGGCCGATACCTACAAGTCTGGGGCGAGCTTGGCGAAATCTATGCGGAGATCAAGTTTGGGCTTCGCCGCCATGCAACCCACTCACCCGGCTCTGACGGCACGATTGCCGGGAAGCTTGTCGAGGTGAAAACCATCTCGCCCGAGAAAACCAACGACCACGTCGTCGTCAAGAGCCAAGGAAACTTTGAGCAGTTGCTCGTCGTTCGCATCGATCGTGATTTCCAGTTTCAAGGCAAGCTCATCGACAGAAGTGAGCTGAAGGGTGGTGAAGGCAAGTACCTTAAAGGGCGGCTCGAATGAAAAGAGATTGGGACACCATGCGGTCGGTGCTTCTCGAAGTTGAAGCGCTCAACGTGAAGCAGACTGACGAGTTCGTTTTCTTCCAGCCATACAACAGCGAAGACCCGGAAGCGGATCGAGCGCGGCATGCGTTGATGCTTGAAGAAATGGGCTACTTGAAGGGCATCAAGTACCAGACGCTCAGCGAGGGGCACTACTTGAAAAGCCCCGAGCTGACGATGCCAGGAGCGGACCTGCTCGACACGATCCGCGAGAAGAGAATGTGGGACAAGATCAAGGAAGTTAGCAAGGAGCGCGGGGTAGGAATCGCGTTCGACACACTCAAAGGACTTGCGGGTCTTGCAGCAACCGCTCTTATGTCATGAGCCCCCACGTGCGGAGTTTTCATGCGTCAGGCATTCGAAGAATGCCACAGGCTCATGTCTTCCGAAACGAGAAGAACGCCTCCGCGTCGTCCCCCTACTCGGTCAACACCTCGCACTGCGCTTCAATCCGAGCATGAAGCAGTCCCAGCGATACCGCAAGAAACCGCTGCAGCGAACTCCGCTGGCATGCATCGAGAAGCGGAGCTGCATCTGCATCTGCATCTGCATCAGAAGAAGCGGCGTCGCGCCGGTCCTCATCCCATTCGAGCAACTGAACCAACGTCTGCGCGCCCTGCACCACATCGCGCGCCTCGTTGAGAAACGCCGCGTGGCTTTGCAGTGAAGGCGGGAGCCGTTCGCCTTGCACCCATTCGAAGGGTGTGAATTGAGTGGCGGAACGGGAAGACGCACAGGAACAACCGGCGTCGGTGACTGCGCTTGAAGCATTGGCCATAGGCCTCCAAGGATTGCTACGCAGGATGTCAGCGGGACGCCAATCCCGACCCCGCTCATCACGAGGCGACGGCAATGTTCGCGGTCACCACGACGCCCGTCAAGCGCCCGCGACCACCACGCACCACCCTACCGAAACATCACCCACTCAGGCCGCATGTTGAACCGCACCGGCAAGATGCTCACGCCAAGCCCGCTGGTCACGTACATGCGCCTGTGGTCCTTGTGCGCGATCCAGCCATAGGCCCATTCACGCGGCGCGCGCCCAGGCACCACGAGTGCGCCATAGCCCGGCACGCTGATCTACCCACCGTGCGTGTGCCCCGCCACCACGAGCCCCTGCGTGCGCGGCATGCCGGCGAAGCTGAAGGGGTCGTGCATCATGACCAGCGTGGCGGCGCCGGGTGGCACGCCGGCCAGGGCCTTGTCGGGCTGCGAATGGCCGGTGGAGTCGTCGCCGATGCCGACCACCCAGAGGTCGTGACCGGGCAGGCGCACCGCGGCGTTCTCCAGCACGCGAATGCCCTGCGTGGACAGGGCCTTGGCGGTGCGTTCGCCGTCGTGCCACCAGTCGTGGTTGCCGAGCACCGCGTACACGCCCTGCGGCGCCTTCAGGCGACCGAGCACGGCAGCCATGGCTTCGATGGAAAAGTCTTCGTCGTCGCCGGAGCCCGCAAGAAAGTCGCCGGGCAGCAGGATCACGTCGGGCTGCGCCGCGTTGATCTGGTCGACGATGGCCGCGGCGCGGTCGGCGCTGGTCACGCGCCACAGCGAGCGCGTGCTGAGGTGCCAGTCGCTGGCCACGGCGACCTTCAGACCTGCCGGCGGCTGCCACTGCGCCGAGCCCAAGGGCTCGACTCGCGCGGCCACCCAGCGCGGCTCGATGACGACGCTCCAGGCGGCCAGCGCCACGAGCGCGAGTGCCGCGGCGATCGAGCCCCAGGGTCGGCCGCGGCGTCAGCTCACGTGATCAAGCAATCACGCCAGCGCGCGTTGAATCAGCAGCTTCTGGATGTCCGACGTGCCTTCGTAGATCTGGCACACGCGCACGTCGCGGTAGATGCGCTCCAGCGGAAAGTCGTTCACGTAGCCGTAGCCGCCCAGGGTCTGGATGGCGGCGCTGCACACGCGCTCGGCCATCTCGCTGGCGAAGAGCTTGGCCATGGCAGCTTCTTTCAGGCAGGGCCGGCCGGCGTCGCGCAGGCTGGCGGCGTGCCAGATGAGCTGGCGCGCGGCTTCGATCTGCGTGGCGCATTCGGCCAGGCGAAAGCCCACGGCCTGCTGGTCGAAGATGGCGGCGCCGAAGGCCTGGCGTTCCTTGGCGTAGGCCACGGCCACGTCGAAGGCGCTGCGGGCCATGCCCACGCTCTGCGCGGCGATGCCGATGCGTCCGCCTTCGAGCGCGCCGAGCGCGATCTTGTAGCCCTCGCCTTCGGCGCCGATGAGGTTCTCGGCCGGGATGCGGCAGCTGTCGAAGTTGATCTGCGCGGTGTCGCTGCTGTGTTGGCCGAGCTTGTCTTCCAGGCGCGCGACGTTGTAGCCGGGTGCGTCGGTGGGCACGATGAACGCGCTCATGCCGCGCTTGCCGGCGCCCTTGTCGGTCACGGCGATGACGATGGCGACCTGGCCGTTCTTGCCGCTGGTGATGAACTGCTTCACGCCGTCGATCACGTAGCCGTCGCCGTCCTTGCGCGCGGTGGTGCGCAGGCTCGATGCATCGCTGCCGGCCTGCGGCTCGGTGAGGCAGAAGGCGCCGAGCATCTGGCCCTGGGCCAGCGGCTCGAGCCACTTCTTCTTCTGCTGCGCGTTGCCGTAGCGCATGAGGATGGCGTTGACGGGGCAGTTGGTCACGCTGATGGCGGTGCTGGTGCCGCCGTCGCCGGCTGCAATCTCTTCGAGCACGAGCGCGAGCGTGAGGTAGTCGAGGCCCGCGCCGCCATGCTCCTCGGGCACGCAGATGCCGTAGGCGCCCAGCGCGGCCAGGCCCTGGTGCACTTCCTTCGGAAAGCTGTGGTCGCGGTCCCACTTGGGGGCGTTGGGCCAGAGCTCGGCCTGCGCAAAATCGCGCACGGCGTCGCGGATGGCTTCCTGGTCTGCGCTGAGCAGCATGGCGTTGTCTCCAGTTCTTTCTTGTCGATGGGTGCGAGGCTTACTTGCCGGCGCCCAGGTCCATGATCAGGCGCGCGGCCATGTACAGGCGGCGCGGAATGGCGCTGATGTCGACGTACTCGGCCTTGTCGCTGTGGTAGCCGAAGCCGGGCAGGCCCAGGCTTTCGATCACGGGCTTGCCCGAGAGCGCCGCGTAGGCCGCGTCGGTGCCGCCGCCGGTGCGCTCTTCGACGCCCACGGTGCCGCCGGCTTCCTTGTAGAAGACCACGGCCTTGTCGACGAGCTTCTTGCCGCCCTCGCCCGCGTTGAAGGCCGGACGCCCGCGCGTGACGAGCACCTTGACGTCGGCCTCGGGCAGTTTTTTCTGCTGCGCCTTTTCTTCGAGCGTCTTCATGGCGGCGTCGAAGTCTTCGTTGCGCGCATAGCGCACGTCGGCGTTCAGCGTGGCGCTGGCCGGGATGATGTTCGACACGTTGCCGGCCTTGGCGATGGTCCAGTTGAAGCGCAGGTTCTTCGACTTGTCGTCGATGCTCATGGTGCGCAGCACGAGGTCGGAGGCCTCGACCAATGCGTTCACGCCCAGCTCGGGCGCGGCGCCCGCGTGCGAGGCCTTGCCGGTGATGTTGACCTGCACGTAGGCAATGCCTGAGGTGCCGAGCGACATCTTTTCGTCGCCGGCGCTGGTGGGCTCGAACGAGAGCACGTAGTCGGCCAGCTTGGCTTCTTCCTGGATCAGGTCGCGCGAGCCGAAGGAGCCTTTTTCCTCGTCGGTGTTGAACAGCACGGTGATGGTGCCGTAGTCGCGCACGCCGTAGTCTTTCAGCAGCTTGAGCGTGTGCAGGATGACGGCGTTACCGCCCTTGTCGTCGGCGATGCCGGGGCCGTAGGCCTTGTCGCCTTCGATGCGGAACGGCGCCTTGGCGAGCGTGCCCTTGGTGTACACGGTGTCCATGTGCGACATGAGCAGCAGGTTCTTGCCGCCGCGGCCCTTGAGCTTGCCGACGATGTTGTCGCCGACCACGAGGCCGACCGACTTGCTGCGCGTGACGGTAAAGCCGAGGTTCTTCAGCTCGCCTTCGAGGTACGCGCCGGCGGCGGCCATGCCTTCGGCGTCACCGGTGCCGGTCTCGATGTTGACGAGCTTCTCGAGCGTCTTGATCACCGCCGGCTGCTCGTCGGTGGCGGCCTGGAACAGCACGTTGTCGCGCTTCTGGGCCCAGGCGCCACCTGCCACGAAGGCGGTAGCGAGCACGGCGGCAACGGCGGTACGGTGAATAGATGGGCGCATGAAATCTCCTGCTCTACGCATAGTTTTGTTTGAACTGTCCGGGGTGGAAAACCGGCCGGCGCCCTCTCCCGGGCACCGGCGGCTCCTGGCGTTATAGCAATTCGAGCGCGACCGCGGTGCCTTCGCCGCCGCCGATGCACAGCGTGGCGACGCCGCGCTTCTTGCCGCGCGCCTTCAGTGCGTGCAGCAGCGTGACCATGATGCGCGCGCCGCTGGCGCCGATGGGGTGGCCCAGCGCGCAGGCGCCGCCGTTCACGTTGACGATGTCGTGCGACACGTCGAGCTCGTGCATGAGCGCCATGGGCACGACGGCGAAGGCCTCGTTCACTTCCCACAGGTCGACGTCCTTCACGGTCCAGCCGGTCTTGGCGAACAGCTTCTGCACGGCGCCGACCGGCGCGGTGGAGAACCACTCGGGTTGCTGCGCGTGCGTGGCGTGGCCGACGATGCGCGCCAGCGGCTTGGCGCCGATCTTCTTGGCGTGCGACTCGGTCATCATGACCAGCGCGGCGGCACCGTCGTTGATCGACGAGCTCGAGGCGGCGGTGATGGTGCCGTTTTCTTTCTTGAACGCGGGCTTGAGCGTCGGGATCTTGTCCAGCTTGACCTTGCCCGGGCCTTCGTCGATGGAGATCACGGTGTCGCCGCCGCGGCCCTTCACGGTGACGGGGGTGATCTCGTCCTTGAAGGCGCCCGATTCGGTGGCGGCCTTGGCGCGCTGCACGCTGGCGATGGCGAAGGCGTCTTGCTGCTCGCGCGTGAAGTTGTACTTGGCGGCGCAGTCTTCGCCGAAGGTGCCCATGGAGCGGCCCGGCTGGTAGGCGTCTTCGAGGCCGTCGAGCATCATGTGGTCGTAGATCTTGTCGTGGCCCATGCGGTAGCCGCCGCGGCCCTTGAGCATGAGGTAGGGCGCGTTGGTCATGCTTTCCATGCCGCCCGCCACGATGACGTCATGCGTGCCGGCCAGCAGCAGGTCGTGCGCAAGCATCGCGGCCTTCATGGCCGAGCCGCACATCTTGCTGAGCGTGACGGCGCCCGCGCTGTCGGGCAGGCCGCCCTTGTAGGCCGCCTGGCGCGCCGGGGCCTGGCCCTGGCCGGCCATGAGGCAGTTGCCGAACAGCACTTCACCCACGCTCTCGGGCGCGATGCCGGCGCGCTCGACGGCCGCCTTGATGGCCGCGCCGCCCAGGTCGTGCGCGGAGAGGGACGAAAAGTCGCCCTGGAAGCCACCCATGGGGGTGCGGGCGGCGCCGACGATGACGATGGATTCGGACATGGAGGTCTCCTTCAGGAATGTGAAAGTGAAATCAAAGACAAAACGAAAACAGGAATCGGGAACGGGCGGTCAGAAATGCGTCGCATGGCCTTCGTGCTGGAAGCGTTGCGACTCTTCATACGGGAACACGTCGAGCATCTGGCCGGCCTGGATGCGTTCCTTGTGGTGCTGCCAGAAGGCGGCGTCGAGCAGGTCGGCGTGGTGCGCCATGAAGGCGGCGCGCACGTCCTTGTTGCCCAGCAGAAAGGGCTCGAAGGTCTCGGGGAACACGTCCTTCGGGCCGACCGAATACCAGACCTCGCCGCTCATCTCGTCTTCTTCGTTGCGCGGCGTGGGCACCTTGCGGAACTTGCAGTCGGTGACGTATTCGATTTCGTCGTAGTCGTAGAACACGACCTTGCCGCCGCGCGTGACGCCGAAGTTCTTCCACAGCATGTCGCCGGGGAAGATGTTGGCGGCCACCATGTCCTTGATGGCGTTGCCGTACTCGATGACCGCATGCTCCAGCTGGTCCTTGGCGCGCCGGGCCTGGGCCGGGCTCTCGGGGTGGGCCAGCGTGTCGAAGGCTTCCTGCAGGTAGATGTTCAGCGGGATCATGCGGCGCTCGATGTAGACGTGCTTGAGCACGACCTCCATCTCCCCGTTGCCGTCGCGGTCGCCGATCTCGAGCTGGCTGGGCGCGAACTTGCGGATCTCTTCGATGAGCTCGGGCTCGAAGCGATCGAGCGGAAAGCCCACGTTGCTGTACTCGAGCGTGTCGGCCATGCGGCCCACGCGGTCGTGCTGCTTCACGAGCATGTACTTGCCCTTGATCTGCTCGCGCGTGGTGTCCTTCTGCGGCGGGTAGAAGTCCTTGATGACCTTGAACACGAACGGAAACGACGGCAGGTCGAACACCAGCATGACCATGCCCTTGATGCCGGGCGCGATGCGAAAGCGGTCGCTCGAGTAGTTCAGGTGCGACAGAAAGTCGCGGTAGAACAGCGTCTTGCCCTGCTTGGCCAGGCCGAGCGCGTTGTAGATTTCGGCGCGCGGCTTGCGCGGCATGAGCGAGCGCAGGAACTGCACCCAGGCCGAGGGCACCTCCATGTCGACCATGAAGTAGGCGCGCGCAAAGCTGAACAGCATCTGCAGGTCGTCTTCGCCGAACAGCGCCGCGTCGATGTAGAACTTGCCGTGGGTGTCGTGCAGGATGGGCAGCGAGAACGGGATCTCGGTGAAGCCGTTCATGATCTTGCCGACCACGTAGGCGCCCTTGTTCCGGTAGAACAGGCCCGACAGCACCTGCAGCTGGAAGTTGGCGCGCAGCTTGACCTGGTGGAAGCGGTTCAGGATGACGTGCGCCACGCGCTCAGCGTCGCGCCGCTTGTTGGCGTAGCTGCCCTGCAGCGCGAAGTCGTCGAGCATCTGCTCGATGATGTCGGGCAGCGTGGCCTGCGAGGGGTAGTACGGCCGGTAGGTGGGTGCGCCGCGCGGCTCGATGTACTCGGTGCTGATGGCCGGGCGCACGAAGATGAAGTCGTTCTGGAAGTAGGCCCGGTGCAGGATCTTCGTGGTGACCGAGTTGAAGAAACTCTCGGCCAGCTCGGGCTGGTGGTGGTTCACCAGCAGGCCGATGAAGTGCAGCTTGACCTGGTGCCAGACTTCCATGGGCTGGTCGCCAGCCTTGAACTCTTTTTCGAGCCGGGCCACGGCCTCGTTCACGCGCAGGTCGTAGAACTCGATGCGCTCGCGCTGCGCCCGCTGCTGGCCGTGCCAGTCGGCGGTCTCGAAGCGGTGCTTGGCGCGCGCCGATTCGGCGCGGAACAGCCGGTAGTGCCGGTTGAACCCGTCGATCATCGCCTTCGCGATGTCGTAGGCCAGCGGGGAATCGAGGCGCTGCGGGAACATGGCGACAGGACCGGCGATGGCAGCGGCGGGTTCGCTCAGGCGGCTGGCGGGGTCTCGGTGCCTTCGGTGCCGTCGGCACCTGCCTGCGCCGACGGCGAGGCGCCTGCGGGCTTGCTCCACTTGTAGCGGATGCGCTGCACGGCGGCCTTGTAGATGGCGTCGAGCGGCTTGTCGCCCTCGACACTCAGGCCGAGGTCTTGCAGCAGGCCGTCGTGCACGCCGAAGGTCCAGCCGTGGATGCGCACCTTCTGGCCGCGCGCCCAGGCGTCGACCATGACGGTGCTGACGGCCACGTTGACCACCTGCTCGGCCACGTTGAGCTCGCACAGCGCATCGACGCGCACGTCTTCGGGCAGGCTGTCGAGCATCACGCTGTGGCGGTCGCGCACGTCCTGGATGTGGCGGATCCAGTTGTCGGCCAGGCCGATGCGCTTGCCGCTGAGCGCAGCCTTCACGCCGGCGCAGCCGTAGTGGCCGACCACCATGATGTGCTCGACCTTCAGGTGCTCGACCGCGAACTGGATCGCCGAGAGCGCATTGAGGTCGGAGTGCACCACGATGTTGGCGACGTTGCGGTGCACGAACACTTCACCCGGCTCCAGGCCGGTGATCTGGTTGGCGGGCACGCGGCTGTCGGAACAGCCGATCCACATGTAGCGCGGCGTCTGCTGCTTGACAAGGCCGGTGAAGAAGCCGGGCCGGTCACGCTCCATCTGGGCGGACCAGGCACGGTTGTGGGCAAAGAGGTCGTCGAGGTTGTCGGAGGGCATGGTGGTCTATTGTCAGTGAGTCGTCGTGTCGGGCGTGTTTTCGCCACCTCGGGCGTCCTGGACGGCCTTGGCGGCCTTCTGCGCCCTGGTCAGCGTGGCGCGGCCTTTTTTCTCGTGCTCGCGCACTTCGGCGAGGTTGGCCTGCAGTTCGGCCAGCTGCGCCTCGAGCTGCGCGCGGTGGGCGCCGAGCACGCCCAGGAATTTTTCCAGCTGCGGCACGGTGTCGCGCGGGCTGTCGTACATGTCGAGGATGTCTTTCGCCTCGACCAGCGTCAGGCCCAGGCGCTTGGCGCGCAGCGTGAGCGTGAGCCGCGCCCGGTCGCGCGCGCTGTACACGCGCTGCAGGCCGGCCCGCTCCGGCGACAGCAGGCCCATGTCTTCATAGAAGCGGATGGCGCGCGTCGTGAGATCGAACTCCTTGGCGAGCTGGCTGATGGTGAAGGTCTGCGCGGGCATGGGCGGCAAGGGTTGCGGGGGCGACAGCAGGTTGGCGGCGCATTCTCTACAATGATGCCTCAACCCATGACGTTTACGTAAACGTCAATCATACATGAACCTCCTCGAACGCGAACTCCACTACCCCCTGGGCGACACCCTGCCCGCCGCCGGCGAAGCACTGGAAGTCGCGCCCGGCGTGCGCTGGATCCGCATGCGGCTGCCCTTTGCGCTGGACCACATCAACCTCTGGCTGCTGCGCGACACGATCGACGGCGTCGAGGGCTGGACGGTGGTCGACTGCTGCATCGCGCACGACGAGGCCCGCGCGCAGTGGGAGCAGATTTTCGAGACCCAGCTGCAGGGCCTGCCGATCCTGCGCGTGATCGTCACCCACATGCACCCCGACCACATCGGCCTGGCCGACTGGCTGTGCCAGCGCTGGAACGCGCCGCTGTGGATCAGCGCCACCGACTACCACGTGGCGCGCGTGCTGTGCAGCGCCGGCGACACGCTCGCGGGCGGCGACGCGGCGGCCGACTTCTTCGCCTCGCACGGCCTGACCAACCCCGAATCGATCGCCAAGATCCGCGCGCGCACCAGCTACTACACCAACATGGTGCCCAGCGTGCCCGCCCGCTACGTGCGCATGATGGACGGCGACATCGTCACCATCGGCGGGCGCGACTGGCGCTGCATCAGCGGCTACGGCCACGCGCCCGAGCACATCGCGCTGTACTGCGCCGAGCCGAAGCTGCTGCTGGGCGGCGACATGATGCTGCCGCGCATCTCGACCAACGTGAGCGTGCACGCGGGCGAGCCCGAGGCCAATTCGCTGCGCCTGTTCCTGGACAGCATCGACAAGTTCAAGGCCCTGCCGGCCGACACGCTGGGGCTGCCCTCGCACGGCAAGCCCTTCACCGGCATCCACCGCCGCGTCGACCAGCTGCAAGAGCACCACCGCGACCGCCTGGCCGAGCTGCTCGAAGCCTGCCTCGCGCGCCCCATCACGGCATCGGAGGGCCTGCCGATCCTGTTCAAGCGCGAACTCGACCTGCACCAGATCACCTTCGCCATGGGCGAGACCGTGGCCCACCTGCACCTGCTGTGGTTCTCGGGGCAGGTGAAGCGCACGCTCGATGCCGACGGCATCTACCGCTTCGGCGCAGCCTGAGGCCCCCCGGCTTTTCACTTCGCTTCGCTGCGTGTAACTCCACCCCCCGAGGGGGAGGCGCGGCTCGCCTTGGGGCGGCCCGGCGGCGGCCGCATAGACTCTGGGAATGACAATGTCGAACACGCTGGCTGAGCTGCGCGCCGGCCGGCTGGCTGGCGCACGACGACTGGACCTCTCGTGCGGACTCACCGAATTCCCGCGCGAGATTTTTGCGCTCGCCGACACCCTCGAAACGCTGAACCTCACGGGCAATGCGCTCAGTGCGCTGCCCGACGACCTCGGCCGGCTGCACAAGCTGCGCGTGCTGTTCTGCTCCGACAACCGGTTCACCGAACTGCCGGCGTCCATCGGCCAGTGCCGCCAGCTCGACATCGTGGGCTTCAAGGCCAACCGCATCGCCCACGTGCCCGCCGAGGCGCTGCCGCCCTCGCTGCGCTGGCTGATCCTGACCGACAACGCGATCGAGGCACTGCCCGACACCCTCGGCGACTGCACCCGCATGCAGAAGCTGATGCTGGCCGGCAACCGCCTGCGCGCCCTGCCGCCGTCGGTGGCCCGCTGCCGGCAGATCGAGCTGCTGCGCCTGTCGGCCAACCGCTTCGAGGCGCTGCCCGACTGGCTGCCCACCCTGCCGCGCCTGGCCTGGCTGGCCTGCGCGGGCAACCCGTTCGATGCGCCGACCGAAGACGCAGCCATCGACGCACCCACCGTGCCGCACGTCGACTGGCGCAACCTGACGCTCGGCCCGAAGCTCGGCGAAGGCGCTTCGGGCGTGATCCACCGCGCCACGCTCGCCACACCCGATGGCGCCGCGCAGCCCGTGGCCGTCAAGCTGTTCAAGGGCGCCGTCACCAGCGACGGCTGGCCGCACAGCGAGATGGCGGCCTGCATCGCGGCCGGCGCGCACCCGACGCTGATCGCCGCGCAGGGCCGCATCGACGGCCACCCCGACGGCACGGAAGGCCTGGTGATGGCGCTGGTGCCGCCCTCGTTCCGCACCCTGGCCGGCCCACCGAGCCTGGCCTCGTGCACCCGCGACGTCTACGCCGACGACGCGCGCTGGACGACCGACACCGCGCTGCGCATCGCGCGCGACATCGCGGCGGCCATGACGCACCTGCATACGCGCGGCCTGCTGCATGGCGACCTGTACGCCCACAACATCCTGTGGCACGCGCAGGACGGCGGGCGGCTCGGCGACTTCGGCGCGGCCTGGATGACGGGCGCGCTCGACCCGGCGCACGCGAAGGCACTGCAAGGCGTGGAGATGCGCGCCTTCGGTTGCCTGCTCGAAGAACTGGCCGAGCGCTGTGACGATGCGGTTTCTTCTTCGACTTTGACCACGCTCGCGGCGCGCTGCCTGCAGCCCGAGGTGGCGGCACGGCCGTCGTTCGCCGAGGTGCTGTCAGTGCTGGACGCCGCCGCACCATGACGCGCCCCCGCTTCCCCGTTCCGATGCCCACGCGCGACGGCGTGAGCCCAAGCTGCGTTTCGCTGCCTTACGGCCCCTGGCCCACCATCGCCGACTTTCTGGTCGAGCGCTTTCCCGCCATCTCGCGCGAGGCCTGGCTCTCGCGCATCGAAGCGAACGACGTGTGCGACGAGCACGGCGTGCCCATCACCGCCACGCGGCGCTACGAGTCGCCGCTGCGCGTGTACTACTACCGCGCGCTCGACGCCGAGACACCCATCCCCTTCGAAGAACTGGTGCTGCACCAGGACGACGACCTGGTGGTGGTCGACAAGCCGCCCTTCGTGCCTGTCACGCCCACCGGCAAGTACGTGCAGCAGAGCCTGCTGGTGCGCCTGAAACGCAAGCTCGGCCTGGACGATCTCGTGCCGCTGCACCGCATCGATCGCAACACCTCGGGCCTGGTGCTGTTCTCGGTGCGCCCCGAGACGCGCGGCATCTACCAGGCGATGTTCCCCGAGCGGCGCATCGACAAGCACTACGAGGCCGTCGTGCCGTGGCACGAGGGCGTATCGTCGGTGCCCGCCGTGTACCGCAGCCGGCTGGTGGACGACGACCATTTCATGCGCATGCGCGAAGCGCCCGGAGAGCCGAATTCCGAGACCCGCATCGTGCTGAGGGAGGCTCGCGACGGCCACGCGCTGCTGGAACTCTCGCCCGTCACCGGCCGCAAGCACCAGCTGCGGGTGCACTGCCAGGCGCTGGGCCTGCCGATCGTGAACGACCCGTTCTATCCCACGCTGCAGCCTGCGGGGAATGACGACTTCGACAGGCCGCTGCAGCTGCTGGCGCGGTCGCTGGCTTTTGTCGACCCGCTGAATGGCGCCTTGCGCACCTTCGAGAGCCCGCGCCGGCTGGCGCTGCCTTCTGCTCCTACTGCCGCCTAGGTGACGCGGCGCGGGCGCGTCGCGGACTAAGCTTTCTCCTGACGGGAATTGAACTTCCTCTCTTCCACCACTCAGGAGACAAACGCACATGGACACCACCCAACTCTTCTCGCTGAAGGGCCGCAGCGCCTTGATCACCGGCGGCTCGCGCGGCATCGGCCGCATGATTGCCGAGGGCTTTCTGGCGCAGGGCGCGCGCGTGTACATCTCGGCGCGCAAGGCGGCGGCTTGCGATCAGACGGCGAAGGAGCTGTCGGCTTTTGGGCATTGTGTGTCGCTGCCTGCTGATGTGTCGACTGTGGAGGGGGCGCAGGCGCTGGTCGATGCTTATGCGAAGCATGAAGGGTCGCTCGATATCCTGGTCAACAACGCGGGGGCTGCTTGGGGGGCGCCGTATGAGGAGTTTCCGGAGAGTGGATGGGACAAGGTCGTCGACCTGAACCTGAAGACGCCCTTCTTCCTGACCAAGGCGCTGACGCCGATGCTCAAGAAGGCGGCTACGGATCATCTGTCGAAGGTGATCAACATTGCTTCCATCGACGGGATTTCTGTGAATCCGCAGGAGACTTATTCGTATGCGGCGAGCAAGGCGGGGTTGATCCAGTTGACGCGGCGGATGGCGCTGCGGCTGGCGCAGGATCGGATCGTGGTCAGTGCGATTGCTCCGGGGGCGTTTGCTTCGGATATGAACAAGGATGCGCGGGATCATGGGGATGAGGTCAAGGGACGGATTCCTGCTGGGCGCATTGGTACGCCTGAGGACATGGCTGGTGCCGCTATCTACCTGGCCTCTCGGGCTGGGGACTATGTGATGGGGTCTACGCTGGTGGTGGACGGCGGGGTTACGCACGCTCGCTAGGTTTTTGGACTGCGTTGTGAGGTTGCTTCCCGGGGCCGGGTCTCGCCCCGGCAGGCGACCTACTTTTCTTTGCTTCGCCAAAGAAACGTAGGCAAAAGAAAGGCGACCCT